>JADYZD010000213.1 GCA_020853295.1 Bacteroidia bacterium
GGCGGTGGGTGCTACTGACCCCAACAGTGGTGACAGAAGTGTAGCCTCCAACAAAGGTAAAATTACCGTTGCATTTGTAGAATTTAGCCACCGCCAAGGAAAAAGCACCCAAGAAATGCTTGAAAAAATACGCGCAAAACTCACTGGCTTTGCTGGTGTAGATATTGTAGTAGAAGCAGAGGCCAATGGACCTCCAGTGGGTAAGGTTGTCAATATTGAAATCAGGGGTGATGAATTTAATACCTTGGTAAGTACAGCAGCCAAACTCAAAAGATTTTTGGATGAAAAACAAATTCCAGGTGTAGAAGAATTAAAAAGCGATTTTGTAAGCAGTAAACCCGAAGTATTTGTGAGAATAGACCGTGAACGTGCCAACCGTCTTGGAATAAGCACAGCGCAAATAGGAATGGCTTTAAGAAATTCAATTTATGGTGTAGAAGCCAGCAAATTCAAAGATGACAACGATGACTATCCGATAATGGTGCGCATGCAAAAAGAGCAAGCCAACCGCCTGGATGAATTGTTGAATATGCGCATTACTTACCGTGATATGATTATGGGTGGAATGATGCGTCAAGTGCCGCTTTCAGCCGTTGCCACAGTTGAATATCCAAACAGCTATGGTGGAATTACCCGCATCAATCAGAAGCGCGTAATTACCTTAGGCAGCAATGCCCTTCCTGGATTTGCGCCCAATGAAGTAGTGGATGGTGTAAAATCCGCAATTGCCGATTTCGCGCCCAATATTCCTTCAGACGTAGAAGTAATCATGACTGGGGAGCAAGAAGAACAAGCGAAAACAGCGAGTTTCTTGGGTACCGCGATGTTGGCCTCCATTGGTTTAATTATCATTATTTTGGTTACCCAATTTAATTCCATTTCCAAACCCATTTTGATTCTAACAGAAATATTCTTTTCGTTGATTGGTGTACTCCTAGGATTTGCCATTTTCGATATGGATTTTTCAATAGTAATGACCGGTATTGGAGTCGTCGCACTCGCCGGAATTGTGGTTCGAAACGGTATTCTATTGGTAGAATTTACTGACTTGTTGCGCCATGAAGGCGTGCCCTTGTACGATGCCATTATTGAAGCAGGCAAAACCCGGATGACACCCGTATTGCTTACTGCAGGTGCGGCTATTCTGGGCTTAATTCCACTGGCAACAGGATTGAATATTGATTTTGCCACCATGTTTTCGGAATTAAATCCGCATATTTTCTTTGGTGGCGACAGTGTTGCATTCTGGGGGCCACTGAGCTGGACAATGATATTTGGTTTGAGTTTCGCGACTTTCCTAACTTTAATTTTGGTTCCAGCAATGTACCTTCTAAATGAAAGGTTTAAAACCCGGGTATTTGGCTGGTTCGGAAAGAAATACGATCCCGATGCCAATGCAAAACCAGATGCACTGGAACATTTAGACATTTAAATAAAGCATTTTAAAATGAAGCGCCGAATGAAAATTCGGCGCTTTTTTTTAAACACAAAAACCTAACTTGCAACATCGTTTCTAGCATGAAAGGATTGATACTTGCTGGTGGTAAAAGCCAGAGAATGGGCACAGACAAAGCATTTGTGGAAGTGGGCGGTACGCCTGCCTATCAATACATAAAAAATATCATTGCTCCATTTTGCCAAGAAATATTCATTTCATGCAATTCAAAAAATGCCCAGTTGTTTCAGCATTCCAACTTGCTTATTGATCCAGAAGATGGAGATGCAATGGGGCCAATAACAGGGGTTGCCAATGCATTAAACCTGCACCCAGAAAGCTGGTTGGTAGTTGCTTGCGATTATTTATTGTTAACATCTACTGATATTGAATATTTATTGCAACACCGAAACCCACAAAAATTGGCTACGGTTTTTAAGAACCCAAACACCGGTTTTATTGAACCGTTAATTGGCATTTATGAAAGTATTTGTAAACCCATTATTTCAGAAAACATTGCTAAAAACAACCATTCACTTCGACATTTATTAATGGAAAACGACACAGAAATAGTTGTGCCCCAAGACCTCAAAAGAATTCAAAGTATAGATACCCAAGAACAATATCTACAGCTAAATAGCCCTAAAAATGCAGAACAATAAAGGAATAAAATCATTTTCCATCAGCAGGATAAACAACGGAGAAAAAACCGCTGTGCAAGATGACTTGGCCATTGAAGAACCATTGGAAATGAGTTTAGAAACAGCATCCGGTCAGGTACACAAAGTGAGTATCACCATGCGCACACCCGGCGAAGATGCTGCATTGGCTGCAGGATTTCTATTTACAGAAGGCATTGTAAACCATCCCAGCGATATTCTTCAAATAAAGCACACACAAACCCTGCCTGGAATAGAGAGCAATACCATATTGATACAACTCAGTGAAACAGCCACTTTTAATGCCGAAAAATTAAACCGAAATTTCTATACCACCTCCAGTTGTGGAGTATGCGGCAAAGCCAGTATTGATGCCATTAAAACAGTGGGGATTTATCATAAAAATGCCGAAGAACTTGCAGTTCAATCAAGTATTATATTGCAATTGCCCCAGAAACTTAGAGAACTGCAAGAAACATTTGAAAAAACAGGTGGTTTGCATGCCAGTGCTCTTTTTGATATTGAAGGCAATTTATTGGGTTTAAAAGAAGATGTGGGCAGGCACAATGCCTTAGACAAACTTCTGGGCACCCTGTTTCTGAACAACCTTATGCCATTGCATCATCACATACTGTTGCTCTCGGGTCGTGCAAGTTTTGAATTGCTCCAAAAAGCGGCTATGGCAGGAATAAAGGTAGTTTGTGCTGTTGGAGCACCCAGCAGTTTGGCCGTTGAAACCGCCATGGATTTTGGAATCACCCTAGTGGGATTTCTGAAAGAAAACCGGTTCAATATTTACAGCCATCCAGAGAGAATAAAATAAATTTTCGCAGTAACTGTTATGAATGGGGGCACTGCAGTTTATATGAGTGCACCAAATGAAATCTCTAATTATGACTGTAGACCCATTATTAAATCCGCAAAAGGCAGCGGAGGTTCAGTTTAATGAGGAGTTAAACTGGATACAGGCCGCCAAAAATGACCTCCAAGCATTTAGGCCTTTGTATGAAAAATACTACGAACCCGTTTACCTTTTCATTCACCGCCGTTGCAACCATAGCGACGATTGCCTAGACATTACTTCTAGAGTATTTGAAAAAGCCATGTTGAGCATTTCAAAATACAAATACATGGGCTATGCATTCAGCACTTGGCTCTACCGTATTGCACAGAACGAATTGTATGATTATTTCAAAAAGCAAAACAAAGCACAAAAATTATGGGTGCATGATGATGGTTTGGCAGAGATATCAAAAGACATAGCATATGACACCACTGCAGATGAGCAATTAGAATTGGTAATTGATGCATTAAAAACCATTTCAGACGCAGATAGAAACACCATAGTCATGCGGTATTTTGAAAAACGCAGTTATGAAGAACTTGCCGCCATTGAAGAAATTAAAGTTGAACATTTAAGGGTGAAAATTCACCGCATTATTCAAAGAATAAAAAAAGAAATAGAAAGGAAAAACAGTTTATGAAAAGACCAGAAATCCGGGTTTCAAGAAATGAAATTCGCGCAAATATACCCCCACGTCCTGATTTTGATATTTTGGCCAAAAGGGTCGCCGCACAGCAGCATTCCGGTTTTCATTGGAAATGGGGAGCAGCCAGTGTAGGATTCGCAGGAGCATTATTGCTGTTCTATTGGTTTGGAATTCACAAAAACAATGTTCAAAAATTATTGCCCAAAAAAGAAGCACTCTCCACAGAGCAAAGTGCAGTAAAGCCACCCGTTCCAAGTTGGGATATAAAATACGATACCTTTAATGTAAATGTAGAACATGGAGATACCATCAAATACAAAGGTTGCACCGAAATTATTATACCCGCCAGCGGCATCACCAAAAACAACGGTGAGTTGGTAAAAGAAACGCAAGTTTTGTACCGCGAATTTCAAAACCAAGCAGAAATTATGGCTTCCGGAATTCCTATGGTTTATGATTCTGCAAATCAAAAAATGCTGTTTGAAAGTGCGGGAATGTTTGAATTGCGCAGTGCGCATTCCGATGAAAAAATAAATGCATCAACGGGTATCGATGTGCGCATGTGCAGCCAGCATTCTCAGGCCGGATTTAATTGGTACAAATTGGATGAAAAGACTGGAAAATGGTCGTACATACAACCTGTGAAAACTCCTAAAATTGCGCCTAAAAACGACTCTGCAACAGCACAGCCAAAAATTCCCTCAAACTCAGAATTGCCTGCCATGGAGATGATTGCCGTTCAAAAAAACAATGTACAATCTGTGGGCGTTCAACAGCCCATAAAACCAAAAATGAAAAGCGCCAAGGGATATACGATTACTGTGGACGTTCCTCAATTGCCTGAACTGGCGGTGTATCAAAATGTGGAATTTGAAGTTTTGCCTGGACAAGGATATGATCCCGATGCCATATCGGACTTATGGGATTATATTACTGTAAAACCCACGTCCAAACATGGAGAATATGTTGTATCCTTATTTGATAAGAACCAAAGTCTAAAATACAGGGCCATTCCCGTTTTTACAAATGAATCGGACTATAACCAAGCCTTGAAAGTTTTTAAAGAAAAAGAGAACAATTATTTTAAAGAATTGGCGGCAGAAAACAAACGGCAAGAAGAATTGGCAAAGGCAGAAGCAGAAAAGGCCAAAAGAGATATGGTGATTTTAAAAAATGAACAAAGACGTTTACAAAATGATGCTGCAAATGCAAACCAAGATAGAGCAAACGGATGGGCAGGAACAAAGGATTTTATACCTCAAAATGATTTGAATTATTCGGGGATGGTAGTCAGTATGAACATAAACAATTTCGGCTATTTCAACAGCGACCGACCCATAAGAAATACCAATCAAAATATTTCCATAAAGTATACCATTGATAATGGCGGGCAACCCGATGGCATTTTATACCAGTTTTACTTAAACAGAAATGCAGTAATGGCCAATTATTGCTTCAAACCTGAACAAGTAAACTTGAGATACCAATCAAATGATCAATGTATATTGTTGGCGATTTTGCCTGCAGAAAAAAGAATTGCCATTTTAAGTAATGAGGAATTTCAGCAAGAGGTAAAAGCCCGAAAAAACACGACAATTGTATTGAATAAATTGGATCGTGTATTCAATTCTTCTGCTGAAATACAAGACTATGTAAAACGCAATTATAACATGGAATTGAAGCAGTAGTTCTAAAAAAGATTGTACAACTATCGGGGTTTGGCATGCGTTTTTGCTTAAAGGCAAAAAGCCATGCCAAACCCCTTCCCTTTTTCGTTCATTGATTCCCCGTTTATCCTTTACTTTGCACCATGGCTAAAAAAGCACAATTTAGTGAACTGGGTTTTGGAACCTTGGCAGCAAAAAATGGCCAGAGATTCATGAATTCTGATGGCTCTGCCAATGTTATTCGCAAAGGCGGACCATGGCTCAGTGCCAGTGATGTATTCCATAAACTCACCACCATGAAATCCTCTAAATTTCTGTTGGTGGTGTTCGTGTTTTACATCTTAGCCAATGGCATTTTTGCAACCCTGTATTTGTTGTGCGGAATAGAATCTATTGGTGCCGCCAAATCTGGCAATTTGGCCACCGATTTTCTCGAAGCATTTTTCTTTTCTACCCAATGCTATACCACCATTGGATTTGGAAGAATGAATCCTATGTCGTTTTGGTCAAATATTGTAGCCAGTATTGAAGGATTGGTAGGATTGCTGTCTATTGCCATCGCTACTGGACTTATTTATGGCCGTTTTAGCCGACCCCGTGCACATTTATTACACAGCAACAACCTCATCATTGCTCCATATTTAAAAACCAAGCGAGCCGTGATGTTTCGCATTGCCAGTACCAGAAAACACAGCATACTTATTGAAAATTCAGTAAGTGTTTCTCTGGGGATTAATCGGGAAGAAAGTGGCGAAATTAAACGCCGTTTTTTTGTGCTCAATTTGGAAATTCCAAAAATTAATTTCCTCAATTTATCATGGACCTTGGTGCATCCCATCACTGAAGAAAGTCCGCTTTGGGGCTTGAACCACGATGATTTAATCAAGGGCCGGGCAGAATTTATTATCCTCTTTAAAGCCATGGAGGAAACCACTTCACAAACGGTAATTGAAAGGTTCAGTTATTTTGGAGAAGAGATTGTTTGGGGAGCCAAATTCATAAGTGCAATAGGCACAACTAGCACAGGCCAATCCATGCTCGATATCAACCAAATTCACGGTTATGAACTGGTAGATTTGCCCCCAATAATTGCCCCCAACGATTCTGAAGTTGCTGCACAAATTGAACCCATAAATGCCACATCTGATGCAGGTTCTGGAAATTGAATTTGATACCCAAATCCATCTACTAGAATATTTGCCTGGTATGCACTACATGCACATACCTTCCGAAATTGTTCAATTCTTCGGAGGCACATTTAGCAAACGCTTGGTAGCTTCAGCCAACAACAAAATACAATGGCAATGCGGCTTAATGTCATTGCACTCTGGTCATGCATACATCACCATTAGCAAAGCCAGAATGAAAACTTTAGGCTTGGAATTGGGCGATAAAATACACCTGCATCTAAAAGAGGATTTTAGCAAATATGGTATTGATATGTGCCAAGAATTGGAAGCGGTATTGGCCGATGATACCGAAGGGGCAGCAAGGTTTGAAATGCTGAAACCCGCCATGCAACGGTATGTAATCAACTATGTGGCTACTGTAAAAAGTACCGATAAAAGAATACAACGGGCCTTGTTGCTCATTGGAAATTTAAAACACCAACCCATTGGAAAAGAATCATTTAGAGAAATGATGGGACTGCCTCCAAAAGAAGAATAAACATTAAAGTCACAATGGATTTGCCATCCCATTGATTTTGTATCTTTGCCCTAACATGGAACTGTCCCCGCTTTCAGCAATTGGCCCGGTTGATGGTCGCTATTACAAAAGCACCCACTCCCTCTCCCCTTACTTTTCAGAGGCCGGCCTTATCAAATACCGAATTCGTGTAGAAATGGAATATTTAATGGCACTTGCGCAATTGCCTGTGCCCAATGTAAACTTTGATGCATTGCTGGCCAAAAAAAGCGAATTGTTATTGTGGGCCCACAATCCTGGAATTGAAAGCATTCAAAAAGCCAAGGAATACGAAAAAACCACCAACCACGATGTTAAAGCTGTGGAATATGTGGTAAAAGACAAACTGGATTCTTTGGGACTTGAAAATTTTCGCGAATGGGTGCATTTTGGCTTAACCTCTCAAGACATTAACAATACCGCCATTCCCCTAAGTTTAAAAGAAGGTTTGCACGATGTTGTATTGCCAGAATTACAAAAAATCACAGATAAATTGCGCAGCTTGGGTAGCTCTTGGAGTGGGGTAAGCATGCTAGCACGCACCCATGGACAACCAGCTTCTCCTACCCGCTTGGGCAAGGAAATCATGGTGTTTGTAAACCGTTTGGAACAACAAACAAATGCACTAAAATCCATTCCATTTTCCGCAAAATTTGGAGGTGCTACCGGTAATTTTAATGCGCACAATGTGGCATTTCCTAAAATTTCCTGGGAGGCTTTTGCCAATGCATTTGTAAACCAAAATTTGGGCTTACACCGCAGTGAAATCACCACCCAAATTGAGCATTACGACAACCTTGCTGCTTTGTGCGATTGTTTTAAAAGAATCCACAACATTCTTATTGATATGAGCCGCGATTTTTGGGCTTATATCAGCATGGAATATTTCCGCCAAAAAATTAAAGAAGGCGAAGTGGGAAGCAGCGCCATGCCGCATAAAGTAAACCCCATTGATTTTGAAAATGCTGAGGGAAATTTGGGAATTTCAAATGCCATTTTGGAACATTTAAGTGCAAAATTGCCCATTAGCCGCTTGCAACGCGACCTTACCGACAGCACGGTATTGCGCAATATTGGAGTACCTTTTGCCCACGGTTTAATCGCCTATTCTAGCCTGCTTAGGGGCTTGGATAAACTCCTACTTAATCAGGATGCCATCAATAGGGATTTAGAAAACAACTGGGCAGTTGTGGCAGAAGCCATTCAAACCATTTTGCGCAGGGAAAACTACCCCAATCCATACGAAGCTTTAAAAATGCTTACACGCAAAAATGAAAAAATGTCGCAGCACTCTTTTTCTGAATTTATCAATACCCTTGATTTATCTGAAGCGGTGAAAGATGAATTGCGCAGCATTACCCCATTTTCTTACACAGGAATTGTTTCTGTAACAGAATAACGCATTTTTCTATGGCCCTTAAATTTCGCAAATGGATGCGCAATACACTGCTCATTTTAGGAGTACTGCTCCTGTTATCTGTGGTGTTGTGGTTTGTGTTTCGCAACCAAATTCTCAATTATGCATGGAATAAAGCCAGCACAAAATTGGAGAAAAAAGGGTACCAATTGCAATGCAAATCCAAATCTTTTACCGGATTTTCAAGCATTCATTTTAGTGATATCAAATTGGACTA
>JADYZD010000214.1 GCA_020853295.1 Bacteroidia bacterium
AACTATCAGTAATGATATTGGTATTTAAACGCACCCAATTGTTGGTAACGGTATCTATTTTATACACTACATAACCATCTAATTTTCCAGTAGCCTTGTTCCAGCTTAGGTTTACTTTATTGGCAGCTGAAGATACAGAGAGTTTTCCTGCAGGGGGCACACACCTCAATGTTAGTGTTGGGTCACCCATCAATGCAATGTGAACCCTATTCTCACTTCCGTTAAATGATTGGGCAGTGGAGCTTTGTGTAACTTGGGTGCTGTAACCCATAGGCAAACCTAGGCCAAAATAATGTGCATACCATTTGGGAATTCCACCCCAAAAACTCATCAATGAGCCTGCACATAAAGGGGCACGAAGCAAATTGTTCTTCACATCCCAGTCTCCAAAATAACTGCCCGAAAGTGCAGTAAAAATATTGTTGAATATGCCTGGATTAAAATTGTTGGTGCCGCCAATTCCACTGCAAGTGGTGTATGAGCCAGCGCCACAGCCAAAACTCCACAAATAATTGCCTTGGTTTTGGGCTGTGAAATAATCCCTGTTGTTAAACACAGAATCACGGGGCATGCAGGCCACCATAGTGTTCCAGCCAGTTCCCGATAAATCCAAGCCTCCAAAATTATCGTCTATCAAACCGCGTTCTACGTAAGCCACTTTGTCCATGCGCCAATTGTGAACTTTGTTCAAATAATCTTTTACCAAAACAGTATCTGATTTGCTAAACAAGGGCATGTCAAACAAGTCAACACGGCCCATTTTTAATACCAAAGGTGAAGGCGGGTTGCATTGGTCATATTTTCCATCTTGTGGAATGTTGTGGTGGCGACTAGAAGGACTGCTTAAAACGGTGACAGAATTGTCGGTATAAAACCCTTCAAATTCTGCATAAAAAACATCTGCAGGCCAAGCACCAGTGTGGTTGCCCACGCCTTCTACGTGCCCATCGGGAGGAAATGCACAGGCATAAAGTGAATCCATGCTTCTAAATGCACCAGAGTATGGCACAGGAATATGGCCTAATAAATACAGGTATTGTGGAGTGGGTTTGGCAGCATTATACAGATTTTGAATTCTGTCTTTTATGGCGGTTACTTTTTCTTTTCTGCCTGCATACATCAAATTCACGATGTACCCATTTTGGGTAAGGTCTGTAACCAAAGTGTTGATTTCACTAGATAATGGCAAACGGTAATTGCTATCTACAAGCAAAATGAGACCACCAAAACTGGGTGTTTCTGGGGCTTTGTTGCCCGCTTTAATGTAGCCCAAAGCCAAGGTTTGGTTGCTGGTGTTTACTTTGGTCACCGCATATTCTGCAGAACTTCCTGCAGTAAAATTGGCATCTGTCCAAGTGGTATCGGTGCTGGGAAGCGTAGCTAGAGCAGTTGTAAAACTCAGCGGATTGGCTGAAGTGTTCTTATAAATTTTGTAGTTTCCCGTGAATATACCTTTGGGCCATTTCAGGGTTATTGTACCATTTCCATTGGCAATGGCGTTAATCAAAACAGTTTGGTTTAAACCTACCTGAGCTTTTGCGCTGAGCATGGCAAAGGAAATAAGAAGTAGTAATGCTTTTTTCATCTTGAAAGATTAAGACGATTCAAATGTAAGAATTTTTTTGAAACCTCTATTTACAATGAAAAAGACAGGCATAGATGCTGTTAGAACAACAGCAACAGTAATTTAGCGGTAAATTTCTTTTTTCATGCCGTTAGCCAGCAAGCTCATCACCGTTCTTCTGGGCAGTGTTTTCATTAAAGCCCAGTGTAGCCTGTTGCCTTTACCAATAATGATGATGGAATTGCGGCGAAACATTCTGTCCAAGGCGGTTTTTGCAACATAATCGGGCGATTCTACTCCAAGTCGGCTAAACCTTGTTTGGCGTTCAATTCGTTCATTCACTGCTGCATTTGTGCGCATGGGTCCAGGGTGCACCGAACTCACATGCACGCCGCGTTGTTTAAACTCTTTGTTCAGGCCTTTGCTCAAATACTCTACATAAACCTTGGTAGCAGAATATACTGCTTTATAGGCAATGGGACTAAATGAGGCCATGCTGCTCACATTTAGAATATAGCTGTTTTTATTGCTGCGGAGCAAGGGTAATAATTTGTGGGTAACCCAAGTAGTAGCCCTAACATTGAGTAAAATCATTTTATCCAATGCCCCCAAATCTGAAGCATCAAATTCACCGCTGCCGCCAAAACCTGCGTTGTTTACCAAAATAGATACTTTGTATTTGGGTGCTATCCATTCATAAAATTGGTCTATCGATTCTGTGTTTGTGAGGTCAGTTTCAAAATAAACGGCATCTATGCTATATTTATCTGCAAGTATTTTGCAAGCATCTGAAAGGCCATCACCTGGCAGTGCAACCAATATTAAATTGTACCCCCTTGATGCCAGATTTTCGGCAAAAGCTTTCCCCAGTCCCTGTCCACCGCCTGTTACCACCGCATATGTGCCTTTATGTTCTATCATCATGCTTTTTAAACGTTTAAAACTACTATAACCCTATACATTCGGATTATATTTTCTAAATAATGGTGCAAACTAAGTTAAAAACCCTAAAAAATGGTAATGCGAAGCAGCGGATGCGTTTAAAAAAAATGTTTTAAGAAAAAATGATCGCTGTGGCAGCTTAAATTACAGGGATAAATTTCCCCAATTATTCTGCATCTTTTATTTCACTTTTTGTAAAAACCAATTCGGTTCCTTTGGCGTCCAGCAAAATTGCATTGCCGGCTTGCAACTCTCCACCCAGTAATTTTTTGCTCAACTCGTCCAATACACGTTTTTGCAATACCCGTTTCAAGGGCCTGGCTCCAAATTGTGGATCATAACCCAGTTGTGAAATCCAATCAAGTGCTTCCTCTGTCCATGACAATGGAATGTTGTTTTCCATCAATCTTTTTTGAATCATGTTCAACTGTAGTTTCACTATTTCCTTTATTTCGTCTCTGCCCAAGGGTTCAAACATCACCACTTCATCTACACGGTTCAGAAATTCAGGCCTGATGGAACGTTTGAGTAATTCAAATACTTGGTTTTTGGTGCTGGCTACAATTTCCTCACGATTGGCATCATTGAGGTCTTCAAAATTTTCTCGAATAATATCACTCCCCAAATTGCTGGTCATTATTACGATGGTGTTTCTAAAATTGGCGGTGCGGCCTTTATTGTCGGTTAGCCTTCCGTCATCGAGCACTTGCAACAAAATATTGAAAACATCGGGATGGGCTTTTTCAATTTCATCAAGCAAAACCACACTATACGGCCTGCGTCTTATGGCTTCGGTGAGTTGCCCACCTTCATCATAGCCCACATAGCCTGGAGGTGCTCCCACCAATCTGCTCACTGTGTGCTTTTCTTGATATTCACTCATATCAATTCGCACCATAGCATTTTCCGTATTGAATAAATAATCGGCTAATGATTTTGCCAATTCTGTTTTGCCCACGCCTGTAGTACCCAAAAAAATGAATGAACCTATGGGTTTTTTCGGGTCTTGTAAGCCAGCCCTGCTTCTGCGAATGGCATTAGAAAGTGCTGAAATGGCCTCCTCTTGTCCCACCACGCGATGGTGCAATTCAGATTCCATTTTGAGCAATTTTTCTTTATCGCTTTGCAGCATTTTGCTCACAGGAATTCCAGTCCATTTGCTTACCACTTCTGCAATGTCTTCAGAATCTACCTCCTGTTTCACCATGCTGCGCTTGTTTTGGCCTTCACCCAATTTGATAGTGAGGGCGTACAATTCCTCTTCTTCTTTTTTTATCAGGCCGTACCTAATTTCTGCAACACGTCCATAATTCCCATCCCTCTCAGCTTGCTCGGCTTCAAGTTTGTATTGTTCTATGAGTTGTTTTTTGCCCTGTATGCGGGTAAGCAAGTCTTTTTCATGCTGCCATTGTCCATTCAGTTCATTTCTTTTGTCGCTTAAATTGGCAATTTCTTCATTTAATTTACTCAGTTTGGAATGGTCATTTTCGCGTTTTATGGCTTCTCTTTCAATTTCCAACTGCATAATTTTTCGGTTCAGTTCGTCCAGTTCTTCTGGCACTGAATCCATTTCAAGCCGCAGTTTTGAAGCTGCTTCATCCAACAAGTCTATGGCTTTATCCGGCAAAAAACGGTCGTTGATATACCGCTGGCTCATTTCTACTGCAGAAATAATGGCCTCGTCTTTTATGCGCACTTTGTGGTGCACTTCATAGCGTTCCTTTAATCCCCTTAAAATACTAATGGCTTCTTGTGTATCGGGCTCCTCTACCATTACTTTCTGAAAGCGGCGTTCCAAAGCCTTATCCGTTTCAATGTATTTCTGAAATTCAGAAAGGGTAGTGGCACCAATGGCTCTTAATTCACCGCGGGCCAAAGCAGGTTTTAAAATATTGGCGGCATCCATAGCGCCTTCACTTCTTCCGGCACCAACAAGGGTATGGATTTCATCAATAAACAAAATGACTTCACCTGCTGATTTTATCACTTCGTTTACAACCGCTTTTAGGCGTTCTTCAAATTCACCTTTGTATTTGGCACCGGCAATTAAAGCTCCCATGTCCAAACTAAAAATGATCTTGGATTTGAGGTTTTCGGGCACATCACCCCTGATAATTCTATGGGCCAATCCTTCTGCTATAGCCGTTTTGCCCACCCCAGGTTCACCTATTAAAACAGGATTGTTTTTGGTGCGTCGGCTCAATATTTGCAGCACCCTTCTAATTTCATCATCCCTACCAATTACAGGGTCGAGTTTTCCGGTTTTTGCAAGTTCATTTAAATTTAAGGAATACTTGCTCAGTGCGTTAAATTGGTTTTCTGCTGTTTCAGAAGTTACTTTATTGCCACCACGACGTTCTTTAATGGCCTTCATCATTTCGGCCCGTTTAAATCCAGCGTCTTTTAAAATATTGGCAGCAGTATCTCTGCCTTCAATAATTCCCAAAAGCAAATGCTCATTGGTCACAAATTCATCGCCCATTTCTGCCATGGCTTTTTCAGCATTTACAGCAGCTTTTTCTACATCTTGGGCCAGGTAAACGGTGCCGCCCTCCACTTTGGGCAAGCTTTTTACGGAAGCATCAATGGCATCCTCAATGCGTTTTAAATTCACACCGGTTTTGCCGGTAATAAATTGCAACAAATCGGTATCTTCTGAAAACATGGCCTTTAGCACATGTATATTTTCTATAGATTGTTGGCCGTTGGCCATCACCAGGGCCTGCGCTTTCTGCACAGTTTCCTGGGCTTTTATGGTAAATTTTTGCAGGTTCATATATTGCTATGTTTTCAAAAATGATACCCAACAAATATCACTGCTTTTTTGTCGCGTTTTTTGGATTTTTTTACCAAAACCAGCAAAATTGACATGTTTTTAACCACTACAGTGTAAAGTACTGGTTTGGATTTTGTAATTTCCAGAGTTAATGTATAGATTGCAGTGATAAACAGCGATTTTATGGTTGTAATACAGTTTAATCTTCTAATGGGCGATTGATTAAATTTGAAATATTGGAGAAGGGTAAACTTATGAAAATTCAATTGATGCAGTTTGTCCATTTGGGGGCGTTAATCTTACTACTTCACAGTTGTTGCCTAAAAATAAAAGTGATATCCAAAGTAAACCCTACATCTTTTTTATTAAATGACAAAGTGGTGCAATTTCAAAGGGATTCAAATTATAGTTATTTTTATGTCAAAAAGAATAATTTAATTGATATTAAAAAATTAATTGCGGATTCAAATATTAGGAGTACTTCAGTTATTTTTTATAATAGATCTATATTGTTGCTGTCATTTGGAGATTCTATTCACACTGCGGAAATGACCTTATACAGAAAAATGGATAGCAATGGGACTTGTAAAAAGGAAAGCACTGATTGGCTTAGTTATAAAATTGAATATGGAGGTCTTGTATGCCACGGTTTTATTCCTGAGTGGTTGTTGGATGAGAGAATTTTTATCATAGAATTTAAAGATTTAAATTGGGAGTGAGTTGCTTTGCAAATTACATAAAAACCATCAAACGGGCTGCTTTACTGTTGTCCTTGGTCTTATTTTCATGCAACTCCAATTCTCAACTAGAAAATATGCAAGAATATTTTAGATCACACGAACGTGATTTTAATGTATTGCTGAAGAATACCATTGACTATACCCATACTGCAAAAATTTCAGAGTACCCTTTCTATATCAATTCGGATACCCTAACAGATCAAGATTTGACAAATATTATGGAAAATTTGAATGTGGATCAAATCACAATTGAAAAATATAACACTGGAGCAAGAAAGTTTAAATTTTGGTTGGAAAAATTTAATGGGAAAGACTTTGAAATGCGTTTTTATACAGCCGATAGTGTGTCAACTTCGGATAGCATTGTAATGGTTGGTGATTTTACAAGAATTCGCTTGAATCCCTATTGGAGCATAGAAGAAGAACTGGGGATGTGATTGGGATATTAGGGATTAGAGATTAGGGATTAGGATATTAGAGATTGGGGTCCCGATAGCTATCGGGAAGGAATTAGGAAGAAAAAAGGTTCTCTTAACATATTAAATTATTCAATGAAATAGTCACTTCTAAAAAATGAAGATAATTAACTATAACGTACACAGGAAAGAAGCGCAGCGCGCAGTGGCCCGTCGCTTTGGCGAGGTGGTTGCGGGTGAATTGAATTTCACGCAGATGAACACCGAATTAGCTTTGCGTCAATTCGGTAGTGAAGCAGTGAAATTCAAGAGAGCTAGGGCAGCATCAAAGCGACTTGCCTTTTGGCTCCACCTTTTTGGTTAAGAAAAAGGTGGAAATATCTTCAATAACTTCGCAAATTTCTTAAGTTACTGAATTTCAATTCTCGTCTGTATAAAACCGTCAAGCCAAAAAGGACAATCATGAATTATGCTAAAATGTGCACTTTTATGCTCAATACATTATGTCGTTTCTAAAATAACGATATCTAACTTGCTGAAATCATTCAACATTCCATTTCAATATTGTAGTTTACATTCCCTAATTTCGCCCATACATGAGACCTCTCCTTCTATGCATTCTTGCATACCTAACATCACCATTAACCGCCCAGTTCAGAATGAAACTTACCGACTCTGGTTTTGTGAAAAACAATTATTTTGTGGTAAAAGCAGCCTTTAAAGATGCATCAGGAAACATTAAATTATTTGGAGGAGTAAAAGGGAAAATATCCTATAAAAAAGTGGTTTGGAAAACCATAAATTGTGATCCACCCAAGGACAATTATTTCTTTTTTAACCGTGAGTCGGTGCTCTCTGCAGGTGGTTCCATCACCGTTATCGGAACATATAAGAAAAAATATTCCGATACACTCACAATTACATTGCCCAAGCCCATTCGCATTGTTTTGCCCGACACATTTACCCGCATAAAAGTAAACGAATTTGAATCCATAAAAGGCACTGTTGAATACTCGGACGGTAGGATCGTGCGCATAGAACATGATGAAACTTTGTTCTCCCTTTTTGAGTTAAAATTGCCAGAAGATGTGATTGAATTGTTTGGTAAAATTAAAGTGCCATCCGACAAATATTTACGCGGCTTGGAAATTGGTGTGACCCTAAAATCAAATCCTGACATAAAAGGGGTTTATAAAATCATGCCTGATTATGCCTATTCCTTGCAATTTAGTGCAAGCGGCAGTACGGGTGCTGATGGTTATAAGGGCAGTTCTGGTGCCGATGGCTGTGCCGATTGCAGCGACAGGGGAGAAGATGGATTGCCCGGAGAAATGGGTGGAACCGGTGGTGATGGCGGTAACGGACCTGTGTTGGAAGTGTGGCTGAGAAAGCGAAATGACAGTGTAACCTTGGTAAAAGTTAATGGCGATGTGCACCACAATGTCCTCAATTATGTGGATTTGGCCCATGGCG
>JADYZD010000215.1 GCA_020853295.1 Bacteroidia bacterium
ATGCTGACCCGTTGCTATTAAAACTAAAAGTATTATTTAAACCATCAATTTTCCCATCAGACTTAACATTAAAAACTAAAACCTTATTTTGTTCAATTATGGACAATTTTGTGGCATCTGGTGACAATTCCATTTCAGTTTGATAGTAACTAAACGAAGACGACACTCCATTTATAGAAGTAATATCATAATCATGAATTAAGGTCACCTTATTTTGACCATTTTTCGGGACTACAACCTCAGTAACGGCAATCCCTCTGTAGGTTGTATTTGTTACATTGCCTTTTAAACTGTAAATTCGATATTTTTGCTCATCACAGTTTCCTGTTGAAATTTTGTAACACGCCTGCATAGCTGTGCCGTTCTTTTTTCCATCAGAAGAAAAATTATAGCCTGGATAATAGTAAGTACCATATTTAAAATTCTTATTATCTATTGTGTTTGATGTCAGGTTGTATTCCCATATTTTGCCTGAACTTAAAATATGATATATAACACCTGGTTCTAAGGGTATAATTGTAATTTCTGGACTACACTCATAGTTAGTATACCCTCCTAAAACTGTTTTTTTTATTTGAAATTGTTCTTCAACAGGCACCCAAATGCCATTTCTATCAAATAAAAAAGTTTCTTCAATTGTACTCAATACATAAAACAAAGGTTTACCAGTAATATCTGTTTGCACATTGAAACCTAAATAGCTGGTAAAATACTGGTTTGTGCGCGGATTTTTAAGTCTTGGAAGTGTTTGCCCCCAATTTGAAGTGGAACTGGAAATCTGTAGATTTAAATAATTTGAACTAGGGCTAAACATTGCCCATGCATTTTTCTGCGCATTTAATCCCCCCCCTGCAAGGAGTATGCCAGAAAGCAGGATTGTTTTAAATTTGAATCTCATAGTATTAATAATATGTTATAACTGCAAAATAGATAAACATATTCTATTTAAAAAGGAATTGGTCGAATATGACAAAACAACTTACTAGAAATATTAAAAATACATTATTAAAAATAATAATAAATAAGCAAAAGAAGCTTTAAGTATCTGCTCCTTTGCTTGTGCACTCTCCTGTTCTATTTGCATCGAGGCATTTATCTGCCTTATTTATGAAATTTAAAGTCAACTCAATAGTTCAAAGTTGACAACGTGTTAACTGATGGCTGGTATCAAAAATCCTCAACTGTTAGCAGGTAATTTCAATAAATTCATAACTTTTAGCATTTTCACTCAAAGTCTAACCCATTTTGTGCATCTCCTGTTTATTATTCCGTAGTTGCTAGGTACTACCTTTGCCCCATGAATTTTGAAACCAAAGTACTTCATGCAGGTATAGAGCCCGATCCATCTACAGGTGCCATTATGACTCCCATTTTCCAAACCAGCACCTATGTGCAAGCCGCGCCCGGAGACCATAAAGGTTTTGAATATTCACGCACCCACAACCCTACCCGCGATGTGCTGCAAAATAACTTGGCAGCGCTGGAACAAACCCAACACGCCCTGTGCTTTAGCACCGGTATGGGCGCTATTGATGCCTGTGTAAAACTGCTTTCTCCTGGCGACCATGTGGTGAGCACCAACGATCTTTACGGTGGAACCTACCGCCTGTTTACCAAAATATTTGAACCCCTGGGCATCCAATTCACTTTTGTTGATATGACCCATGCCGAAAATGTGGTGGCAGCCATGCAGCCCAATACCAAAATGATTTGGGTAGAAACACCCACCAATCCTATGGTGCGCATTATCGATATTGAAGCCATGGTGGCCATTGGTAAAAATGCCAACGCCCTAGTAGCTGTAGACAACACCTTTGCCAGTCCTTACCTCCAAAATCCAGCTGTGTTGGGTGCCGATATTGTGATGCACAGCGTTACCAAATACATTAATGGCCACAGCGATGTAGTTATGGGTGCTTTATGTATAAACGACACAGCACTGCGCGACCGTTTGGCTTTTATACAAAACAGTTGCGGCGCTACTCCTGGACCACAAGACAGTTTTTTGGTTTTGCGTGGCATTAAAACCCTGCACATTCGCATGCAACGCCATTGTGAAAATGGGGCCAAAATCGCCCATTGGCTTCGCCAACATCCAAAAGTAGGTGTGGTGCATTGGCCTGGTTTTGAAGACCATGCCGGACATGCCATTGCCAAAAAACAAATGAAAGACTTCGGCGGCATGATGAGCTTTACACTGAAAAACGACAGCATTGAAGCAGCCTTTACTTTCCTTAGAAATACCCATTTGTTTAGCTTGGCTGAAAGCTTGGGAGGTGTGGAAAGTTTGGTTGGTCACCCTGCCAGCATGACCCATGCATCTATTCCCCGCGAACAAAGAATGGCCGGTGGCTTGCTGGATAGTTTGATACGTTTAAGTGTGGGGCTAGAACATGTAGATGATTTAATAGCTGACCTAGAGCATGCTTTGAGCAAGGTGTAATTGGGCGTTAAATTCCATTCTCAAAACTCCATTTTTTGCAAATTCTGTCAGTCAACTGACTGTTTTTATATAAATTTGGTCAATGCATTGACAATTTTTACATTTTTGGAGAACCAAGTATCAAAACGAAATTGATTTAATCAGAGTAATAATCAATTTTCTGTTGGAGTTATCAATAGCATACTAAAAGAAATTTTCGAAATGATTCATCAAACAAATTATCTCAATTGGATTGACCATACCCAATAATAAAAGCTCTTCAAACTCTTTATAAACAGACAATCCCATTCACCAATGCCCAAATCCGACATCAAGAAAATTCTGGATGATTTGTTCTTAAAATACAACCAACCTTCATTCATTGCCCTAGACCCCATTTCCATTCCACACCGGTTTACAAAACAAGCCGACATTGAAATTTCGGGGTTGTTTGCCGCATTACTGGCATGGGGACAAAGAACCACCATCATCAACAATCTGAACAACCTCATGCAGCTTATGGATGGGGCTCCACACGATTTTATTGTAAACCATCAATCCAAGGATAGAAAACGCTTTCTGGGTTTTGTACACCGCACCTTTAACGATACCGATTTGTTGTACTTCATAGAATTTCTGCAATTCCACTACCAACAGCATCACAGCTTGGAAACCCTCTTTACCGGAGGTCTCAGCAAAGATTATGAACATATTGGTCCTGCACTCATTCATTTTCACCAGTCATTTTTTCAGTTGCCACACTTGAAGCGAACAGAAAAACATGTGTCCACTCCGCTGCGAAAAAGTGCATGCAAACGGCTGAATTTGTACCTGCGTTGGATGGTGAGGCAAGATAAAAAAGGGGTGGATTTTGGAATTTGGAAACACATTTCTCCATCTCAATTGTTATGTCCCTTAGATGTGCATGTGCACCGAGCTGCAGGAATTTTAGGACTTACCCAAAGAAAACAAGCCGATTGGCAAACCACATTGGAAATCACCCAAGCACTCAAACTCTTGGATGCAAAAGATCCTGTGAAGTACGATTTCGCGCTGTTTGGATATAGCTTGGAACAAAAGTGGCAGAAATAAGGGCCCAGTCCGACAATCCGTCAGGGAATGAAGGGTGGAAAACTTATGACAATAGCCAACATGACATGCTGTAGATTTGGAACATAAATTGAACAATAAAAAATAACATATATAAAATGGCAGAAGTATTTACATCAGCCAACTTTCAGGAGAAAGTGCTGAATTCCGACAAACCTGTATTGGTTGATTTTTGGGCTGAATGGTGCGGACCTTGCCGCATGATTGGACCCATCGTAGAAGAAATGGCCGGTGAATATGCCGGAAAAGCAGTTATAGGCAAACTTAATGTTGATGAGAATGGTGACATTGCCATGAATTATGGTGTACGCAGCATTCCTACCCTTTTGGTTTTCAAAGGCGGACAGGTAGTTGACAAAATTGTAGGTGCTGTACCTAAGCACAACATGGCTTCTAAACTAGAAGCACAATTCTAATTGAGCATACAACACATTTAAAGCCGGCATAGTCCGGCTTTTTTTTTACCTTTGTTTGCTATGAAATTCAAGAGCATACTATTTTCGGTTGTTGCAGGTATTACTGTGCTTGGTTTGCTCTCGCTGGGTGCTTGCACACACCAGTTTTATGGTGGAACCCTGCACCACGTGCCCTTGCTGGATCATAAAAATGAAGTTGCACTTACTGGCACCATTGGGCAGGCCGAGGAAAACACGTTCAGTTCACTCAACGCAGCATGGGCAGTAAGCAACCGATTGGGCCTGTACGGGCAGTTCGTCCGTGCCAATGGAGGTCAAGGTTATTCATCTGGCGGAATGGGCGCATACGGTGATATGGCCATCGGTATTTTTGATACCCTAAAAAACAAATTTCGCTACGAAACCATGTTGGGCTTTGGCAATGCCGTGGTGCACAACAACTACGGACAAGACAAGTACACTACCAATAGCTTTTCTAAATACTATATTCAAGGCAATTTGGGCTATAAACGCAAATATTTCGAAGCTTGTTTTGCACTAAAAGCCGGTTATGTTCACCAATACGGTTTCTTCCCTACCGATACATTGGGCATGTTTGAAACCCAAAAACAAGACTGGTTGGAAATTTCCCAAAATCCCAATCAAATTTGCCTGGAACCTGGCTTTCTCATATCGGGTGGATCTAAAAATGTGAAATTGCAGTTGGGTTTTGGAACGAGCAAATTGTTTCCATTTGGCACCCAAAACACATATAAATACCAAACTGCCTATGTCAATGTTGGAATTAAGTTTAACTTCACAGCCTTAAAGTAATCACAGTGCTTTTAAAAGAAATTGAATCCTATGGGAATTTAGAATTGCTAGCCAAACAGGTGGTGGAAGGTTTTATTACTGGCCTGCACAAAAGTCCTTTTCATGGTTTCTCTGTAGAATTTGCTGAGCACCGCCAATACAATCCCGGAGAAAGCACCAAAAATATAGATTGGAAATTATTTGCCCGCACAGATAGGTTGTATGTAAAACGATTTGAGGAAGAAACCAATTTGCGTTGCCGCATTTTGCTCGATATTTCTGGCAGTATGCACTATCCAGAAAAAATCAATTCCAAATTGAGATTTTCTGTTTTGGCAGCAGCTTCTATTGCCAATTTATTAAAAAAACAACGCGATGCTTTTGGCCTAAGTACTTTCGATACCAAAATAATTGAGCATACTGAAATGCGCAGCAATGGCCAGCATTTTAGAGAAATATTGAATAAACTTCAGCGCTATTGGGAGCCTACAAATTCCTTGCCTGAACATGGCCAATCCGATGTTACAGAAGCTTTGCAATTTATTGCCCAAACCACCAACAGGCGTAGCTTGGTGGTTATTTTTAGCGATATGTTTGACTCTGATTTGAGTGAAACTGGAAATAAAAAACTGTGGAATACACTCCAACAATTGCGCTTTCAAAAAAATGAAGTCATTTTATTTCATGTGCAACACAAGCCCGAAGAATCCTTGCTCGATTTTCCTTCACGCCCATTTAGATTTGAGGATATGGAAACCGGAGAAAAATTGGTAATGAATCCTGCAGAAATCAAAGAAGAATACCAATTGCGTGTTGCCAATTTTGAAAAACAAATGCGCAACAAATGCATGCAATATAAAATTGATTTTTACCCCATTGATGTGAGCAAGGAATTTCACCAAGTACTCCTGCCCTTCTACATCAAACGGATGCGGATGGTGTAATTTCAGCTTCTGAAGGGGCATTGTCTACCCACCTCTAATATACCAAATCCACTGCCATTTTTAAGACCAAAAAAACAGGAAATAATACTGCTGCAGGCAAAGAATTGTTGCCCAAAATCAATGCTCCAAAAGGCAACAACCTCAGGTAAGGAATAAACATGAGAAAAAACAAACTGGTCTTTTTTCTGCGGGTTTCCATTACTTTTTTAGGTGTTTCTATAATGGCACCTACAATTAATAAAACAATTGCAGTGTACACCCAGGGTTGAAACGCAAGTCCGTTGGAAAACTTTGTTCCAATCAAAGCCCATATACCAAACACCAAAATAAATACCCCAAAATGTATCATAAAAAATACCGACATAAATATTCTTAGTGAAAAATTGGGTTTTTGCAGTTTTCCATTTACGTCAATAATTTCTTCAGAATTGGA
>JADYZD010000216.1 GCA_020853295.1 Bacteroidia bacterium
AACCCATTATCGGTTGTGAGTTTTATATGGTTGCCGATAGGCACATAAAATCATTTAGTGGCGGACAAAAAGACCGCAGGTTTCACCAATTGTTACTTGCCCAAAACCAACAAGGCTATCAAAATTTGAGCAAACTCTGTTCCTTGGGTTATTTGGAAGGATATTACAGCAAATTTCCGCGAATAGATAAAGAATTGTTGAAGAAATACAAAGAAGGATTAATTGCTACTTCTTGCTGTATTGGTGCAGAAATTCCTCAAGCCATTATTTGGAAAGGTGCTGCGGCAGCTGAAGAATTGCTCAAAGAATGGCACGGTTTATTTGGTGATAATTTTTATATAGAATTGCAAAGGCACAATATCGAAAATATCGATGGAACCGGAATAAGCCAAGAGGATGTAAACCAAACCCTGATTGGATTTGCACGCAAGTACAACATTCCAATTATTGCTACCAACGATTCACATTATACCGATAAAATGGATGCCAATGCACATGATATTTTGTTGTGCATCAATACAGGTGAATTTCAAAGTACCCCAAAAGCCACCAACGAAGAAAGTGGACGTGGATTCCGATTTGGATTTCCAAATGATGAATTTTTCTTTAAAACCACTGAGGAAATGTCTGCGCTTTTTGCAGATATTCCTGAAGCTTTAGACAATACCAACAAACTCATTGATACCATTCAAACTCCAGAGTTGAGCAGGGACATTATTCTACCCAATTATGCACTGCCACAGGGGTTCTCTGATCAGAATGAATATTTACGCCATTTGTCCTATGAGGGCTGTAAAAAACGCTACGGAGGTGCTATACCAACCGATGTGGGTGAAAGGCTTGAATTTGAGTTGCAAACCATCCTCAATAGTGGATATGCGGGTTACTTTTTAATTGTGCAGGATTTTACCACCGCTTCCAGAGATATGGGCGTTTGGGTGGGTCCAGGAAGGGGATCAGCGGCGGGCAGTTTAATTGCATATTCTTTGGGAATTACCAACGTAGACCCTGTTAAATACGATTTGCTTTTTGAGAGGTTTCTCAATCCAGAAAGGGTGAGCATGCCCGATATTGATATTGACTTTGATGATCAAGGTCGGGATAAGGTTATTGATTATGTAGCCAAAAAATACGGCGAACGCAGAATTGCTCAAATCGTTACCTACGGCACCATGGCGGCCAAAAGCTCTATCCGAGATGTGGGCAGGGTACTTCAATACCCGCTGTCTTCTACCGATAGAATGGCCAAGCTTATTCCTGGAAGTTTTGGACTGGATGTGCTGTTGCACAAAAATCCGGATGAATTGGCGAAAGATGATACAAATAACCTAAAGCCAGAAGAAATAGAAAACATTAGGGAACTGCAAAATATTTACAACAGCAAGGACCCCGCAGCCCAAGTGCTTAAAGATGCCGAAAAATTAGAGGGCAGTGTAAGAAGTACAGGTGTTCATGCTTGTGGAATTATCATCGCACCAGAGGATATCGACAATTTGGTGCCTGTAAGTAAGAGCAAAGACTCTGCTTACATGCAAGTGCAATATGATGTAAATCAAATTGAAAAAGCAGGCTTGCTGAAAATGGACTTTTTGGGTTTGAGTACCCTAACCATCATGAAAGATGCCATTCGGTTAATTGAAGAAACCACAGGAACTGTGATTGATGTGGACCAAATACCCTTAGATGATGTAAAAACTTATGAATTGTTTCAACGTGGAGAAACCAATGGTATTTTCCAATTTGAAAGCCCAGGAATGCAAAAATATTTGCGCGATTTACAGCCCACACAATTTGGTGATTTAATTGCGATGAATGCCTTATTCCGCCCAGGACCACTGAAATATATTCCCGATTTTATTGATAGAAAACATGGAAGAAAACCTGTGGTTTACGACTTGGCAGAATGCGAGGAATATTTAAAAGAAACTTACGGAATTACTGTTTATCAAGAACAGGTAATGTTGTTGAGTCAAAAATTGGCGGGATTTTCTAAAGGAAAAGCAGACGTATTGCGAAAAGCAATGGGTAAAAAGAACAAGCAAATGATTGATGAATTGAAAGCTGAATTCATCTCCGGTGCGCTTGAACGCGGTCATGCCATTGCGCCTTTGGAAAAAATCTATAGCGACTGGGAAGAATTTGCACAATATGCGTTCAACAAATCCCATTCTACTTGTTATGCTGTAATTGCAGTTCAAACAGCCTATTTAAAAGCAAATTACCCTGCACAGTTTATGGCGGCTGTGCTAAAAAGCAATATGGGTGATATTAAAAAAATCACCTTTTACATGGAAGAATGCAGGCGCATGGACACCAAAGTATTGGGTCCAGATGTAAATGAAAGTAGAAGTGCATTTACGGTTACACCCAGAAACGAAATCAGGTTTGGATTGAATGCGGTAAAGGGTGTTGGAGAAAATGCAGTAGAAGAAATTCTCGCAGAAAGGGATAAAAACGGTCCATTTAAAAGCATTTTTGACCTTACTGCAAGGGTGAATTTAAGGGCAGTAAACAAAAAAAATCTGGAATCCATGGCAAGGGCTGGGGCTTTCGACTTTGATGAAAGGTACCACCGTGCACAATACTTTAGCATAGAAGAGGATAAAAATGGAATTGATTTGGCCATACGCCATGGTCAAAAAGTGCAAGCTGATAAAATTAGCGGGCAAACATCCATGTTTGGACACCAAAGTTCAGATGGAAACTCCAACTCAGAATCGGAGCCCTCTTTGCCCCAAGTAGAACGCATGACCCTGCTCGATGAATTGCGAGCTGAGGAAGAAATGGTGGGTGTATTTCTTAGCAAACACCCCTTGGATACCTATCGTTTTGAATATGAAATGATATCCAGCCACCCATTAAAAGACTTGGCAGAATTGCAAAACCTCAAGGAAAATCATGCATTTCAGGTAATGGGAATCATTACTTCGGTAAATGAAAGATTAAGTCAAAAAGGAGAGCCATTTGGGCGTTTCACCATGCTGGATTACTCTGGATCTTTTGAATTTGCAATGTTTGGAAAAGAATATTTGGAATACAAATCCATGCTTACCAAAGATTATATTTTGGTGATAAAAGGCAAATTTGAATACAACCAGCGCAATGATAGAACCTATTGCAGGTTCCAACAATTGTCTTTGGCTTCAGATATTAAATCGGATACATTGGTAAAAAGTTTACAGGTAGATTTAAGCATGACAGATATTGAACAAGGTGCTGATTTAATTTTAACCAATATTTTAAATCAATATCCAGGAAAATGTGTGGTATGGGTAAACCTGATAGATTCTGTTGAAAAAATGGATGTAAAAATGGTTACCCGAAATGGACTTGAATTTGGCCAAGAAGTGCTGCAAATGTTGGATGAATTAAATATTAAATACACCCCCAGATTGGACGACAAATGGAAGGTTTTACTCAATTAAAAAATGTTTGTTTCAGGATTTACAATAGCACGAAATGTAGTTAGGGCAGATTATCCAATCAAGGAAGCCATTTATTCAGTTTTGCCTTTGTGCGACGAATTTATTGTTGCCGTAGGGGCCAGCGATGATGCAACATTGACTTATATTCAGAGTTTTGATGACCCAAAAATTAAAATTATTGAAACTGTTTGGAATGATGAATTAAGGGTGGGTGGTAAAGTATTGGCCGACGAAACCAACAAAGCCAAAGCAGCTGTAAACCCAAAAGCTGATTGGTTGTTTTATATTCAGGCTGATGAATGTTTGCACGAAAAATATATTGAAAAATTGCGCAAAATCATGTTTGAAAACCTCAGTAACAGAAGTATTGATGGTTTGCTATTTGACTATACCCATTTCTACGGCAGTTATGATTATATAGGCGATTCTAGAGAGTGGTACCGGCATGAAATTAGAATTATCCGCAACAATCCTGATATTTATAGTTACAGAGATGCGCAAGGATTTAGAAAAGGAAATGATCTTAAATTAAATGTAAAAAAAACAGGTGCATCCATTTACCATTATGGTTGGGTAAAACACCCTAAAGAACAACAAATTAAACAAAAGCAATTTCACCGGCTTTGGCATGATGATAATAAATTGCAAAACATGTTGCAAAGTGCAGATGAATTCGACTATGGCCATATAGATTCACTTGCAGCCTTTGAGGGCAGCCATCCAGAAGTGATGCAAAATAGAATTAAAAACCAAAATTGGGTATTTGACCATGATATTTCCAAGAAAAACTTCAATCTAAAAACCAAATTATTGCATTGGATAGAGAAAAATTTGGGATGGCGAATTGGTGAATATAAAAATTATAAAATTGTGCGATAATATCACTTGGAACAGCCCAAGCCGATTACCAAACCCATTTAGAATTAAATAAAACAACAAGCAGCACAAAACCATTAAATTGCAACGTTGAACAAAGAGGTAGACATATTGGTAATTGGAGGTGGTGCTGCTGGATTCTTCTCAGCCATTCATGCAAAGGCAACGAAACCAAAAGTCAGTGTTGTGATTTTAGAAAAAAGCAACAAATTGCTCTCTAAAGTTTTGGTAAGCGGTGGCGGTCGTTGCAACGTTAGTCACAACCAACCCGACCTTACAGAATTGTTAAAGGCATATCCTAGAGGCAAGTCTCTTTTAAAATGGGTTTTGCGAAAATGGGGAGTGGTCAATACTGTGCGGTGGTTTGAATCGCATCATGTTTCCCTCAAAACTGAGGAAGATGGACGTATGTTTCCCAGCACCAACGATTCATCAACAATTGCCAATGCCCTTTTGGATGCAGCGCAAAACTTGGGAATAGAAATTATTACCTGTAATGGATTGGAATCCTTACTGCCTCATGAAAATGAGTTTGTGGTTCAAACCAAAGAATTTGAATTTGCTGCGAAATCTGTAATTATTGCCTGCGGTGGTTTTCCCAAAATAGAACAGTATCATTTCATCAGCAATTTGGGCATACAAATAGAACCGCCAGTTCCTTCGTTATTTACCTTCAATATCCCCGACACACAATTGCATGATTTGAAGGGAGTAAGCACCCCCTGGGGCCGTGTGAAAGTTTCTGGACTTGATGGTTGGTTTGAAGGGCCGATAATGATTACCCATTGGGGCCTTTCAGGGCCTGCAATATTGAAAGCTTCTGCATTTCTAGCCCGAGAATTGCACAGTGCAGCATACAAATACACAGTATTAACCGACTGGACGGGCATGGGAGAAGAAGCTGCAAGAGAGCACTATATTTCTTATTTGTTAATGCATTCTGCACGTCAAATTTCCAATGCAAATCCATTTGAATTTCCCAGAAAATTATGGGAATTTCTATTGGACAGGGCTGAAATAAAACCCGATAAATTGTGTAGGGATTTGTCGAAATCTGAAAAAAACAAACTGCTCGAAGTTTGCGTGAGAAGTGAATATAAAGCGAATGGCAAAACCACATTTAAAGAAGAATTTGTAACAGCAGGTGGAGTTGCACTTTCCGAAATCGATGCCAATACCATGCAATCCAAAAAAATACCAAATCTGTATTTTGCAGGAGAAATAATTGATATGGATGGTATTACTGGAGGATACAATTTTCAAGCAGCCTGGGCTACAGGATACATTGCAGGAAGCAGCTCGGTGAAAAGATAAAATGGGGAATGAATTGCTGAAAAAACAGAAAGTCATTCTTTTTAAAACCCAATAAAACTAAATTTGCAGTCCATGCGATACAGGCAGGTACTCTATTCAAACTATCACAGCACCCAAAGTGGACGAGCATCCAACGTTGATGCAGCAGCACTTTTTGATCGCGAGAAAAGGCAATTTTTAAGGGAAATCCTGCCATTATTGGACAACACCAATTCCCAAGCGGCCATATTCGATATGGGCTGTGGCAGCGGCAGTTTGCTCAAAGCCTTACAAGAGTCTGGCTTTCAAAACGCAACTGGTATGGATATCAGTCCAGAACAAGTGGCAATTGCCAAGCAAATGGGCGTTGAAAATGTGGTTGAAGGCGATGCGCTATTGCATGTTGCCCATTCAGAAAATAGCTTTGACCTGTTGCTGGGCATGGACATCATTGAACATTTCACAAAAGATGAGTTGGTGGATTTGTTGCAAAACATCCGCAAAAGCCTAAAACCAGGTGGTAAGGCAATATTTCGCACTCCCAATTTGGATGCTTTTATTAGCTCTGCATTTGCAAACGGCGATTTCACACATGAAAATTACATGAATGCTTCATCAGCCCAACAAGTATGCTTGGCCTGTGGATTTAAAAATGTAAAAGTGTTGCCAGGAGTAATGAAAATAGAAAATCCTGTTAAAGAAATATTGCGCAAATTCGCTGCTACTGTGGTGAATTTCCGATTCAAATTGTACTTATTTGCTACCGCTAGAAGCAGTAAAAACGTACTTTGGAGCCCAAATATGGTTATTATTGCCCAAAACTAAACAACCAAATATTCTAACTTAAATGAACCCAATTGTACTAATTACAGGCACCAGCAGCGGCATAGGCGAGGCTTGTGCACGCATGTTTGCACAAAATGGATATGACATTATTTTAAATGCCAGAAGAATAGAACGACTTCAAAATTTAAAAGACCAATTAGAAAAAGATTATAAAATCAATTGTTTGCTTTTGCCTTTTGATGTTCGCAAAAAAGAAGAAGTGAATGCATCCATTTCAGCAATACCTTATGATTGGCAAAACATTTCTGTTTTGGTGAATAATGCCGGATTGGCCGCAGGTCTTTCTCGTTTTTACGAGGGAGATTCTGATGATTGGGATACCATGATAGATACCACTGTAAATGGCTTGCTTTATGTTACACGGGCGGTTGTGCCACTCATGATTTCAAGAAATCACGGGCATATCATCAATATTGGAAGTATAGCTGGCAAGGAAATTTATGACAAAGGCAATATCTATTGCTCTACCAAGCATGCAGTAGACGCACTTAATAGGTCCATGCGGTTAGAACTTAGTGAATCTGGAATTCGTGTAACGGCTGTAAATCCAGGTGCTGTGGAAACGGAATTTTCAATTGTTCGCTTCCATGGCGATACAGAACGGGCCAAACAAGTTTACAAAGGATTTGAGAACTTAATTGCAAATGATATTGCTGATGCCGTTTACTGGGCCGCCAGTCGACCTTCGCATGTAAATATTAATGATATTATTATCATGCCAACGGCCCAACCCATGGCCGGTTTTATTCACAAAAAATTAGACTAATGGCAAAGAACAACAAATCAAGAGACGGCATCGTTTACTCTACCAATCCTGATTATAATTTTAATGGAGAATCTGATCAGGAAGAAGATTACGTAGAAGCGAAAGACCAGACCTTATATGTGCGCCGTGAAGTGCGCAATGGCAAGCCAGTTGTGGTCATTAAAGAGTTTAAAGGCAAACTTGAAGACTTAAAGAATTTAGAAAAACAGCTCAAAAATCATTGTGGAGTTGGGGGCAGCAATAAAGACGGTGATATTTTAATTCAAGGAGAAAATAAAGATAAAATCATTTTATTTCTTCAAAAGCTGGGTTATAAAACCAAAGGTTAAAAAAATTCAGGACTGGTTCTTGCATAAAAAATGCAGCATAAAACTGCTGTCCATTTAATATAATTCATTTAAAACAAGTATCGCGCTTCTGCCCGTCCTACGTGGATAAACCGCACATCACCTGTTTTTCTTCCTTCGTATCCAATAATCATTTGAATATTTTTTGAAGCATTAAAACGCAAATCAATTGTTCCTCTATAATTCCTACCGGCACTAAAACCTTGCAACACATCATACGCCAACACCGTGCCTATATTTCTAAAATAATTTGCCTGCAAAATAGAGGTTGTCAACTCCAAAATTCCACCTTTACCTACTGCCTTGTTCCACTGAATTCCGGCCTCATTTAAACGGGCTATTTCTCCCAAGAGGTCGTTGTAATCTTGATATTTACCAAACACCCCCAATCTAAAGCGGGAACTGGGCTGCCAAGCCAAATATGGCTCTATAGAATGCAATATATAATCGAAGTTATTGCCAGGTACGAATTCAGAATTGTATTTGCTATTCTTGCGTTCCACCTGTAACCTGGTTTGCCAATTCTGCGAAATATTTCCCCTAAAAAACAATTGTTGGCCCAGAGAATTTCGAAAATCAAAACCGTTGGTAAAATACAATTTCGACACCCTTTTTTGTACATTGTATTGCCACAAATATTTACCGTTTTGGGATTCAAATTCCAATAAATTTCGGATAAAGGTATTGTTGGATAAAATCCAAGTGTTCTTTGTAGACTCTACAAATGGCAATAGCCGGTTTAACCACTCCCCTGCTGTGGATTTACCAGTATAATTCCAAGTAATTCTATTTTGGATTTTGCCCCATTTTTTTGTTTGGAAATACTGCGGTAGGTAAAATATATTGCCATTAAATTCCGTACCCTGAGCTGAAATACAATTTCCAGTAGGCACCAATAATCTCACGTATTTGGCCTGATCTTTAAAAGGAGTTTCTTGAAACTCATTTACCTCTTTGATTCCGTTGGAATTAAAATCAACCCAAACATAATACCCTTGGCCAGCGGGAACTTCAAAATAACTAAATTGGCGCTGTTGTTCCCTGCCAGAAATGGATTGGTAAAACATGTTGCCATTAAACGCCTTTAGCAGTTTTGAAAATTGGTATTCCATCCTTCCAGCAATATGTTTTTCATCGCGGTACAGGGTTTTGAAAAGGGTATCCAACAATTCCATATTTCTATAGGAAGCCCCCAATTTTATTACATTGCCTTTCTTGTTTCTGCTGCTCAATTCTGTGGTAATATTCTGCACACTTACGGCATCTTTAAGCGCAAAACCATCCACATTTTGGTTCACCCTTTGCAGGGCACCAATGTTAAGTGCGTGGCGGTTTCTGGTGCGTGTGAATGTTCCACCGAGTTCTCGCAATCCATAACTAATGGGCAATTTTTCCATCAGCAGGTTTTCAAATTCGCTTTGCTCATTTTTCGCATATAAACCAAGTTTATTAGATTTCAATTCATAACCCAAATCCAATTGTTTTTTAAGAAATAAATTCGTACTTCCTCCAATATCCCCCTTATTGTAAACCAGCGATGGTTCTAGGTAAACCCCTTTAATATGGGTTCTAAAACCCGAACGAAAATTATATGCAGATCTCCCACTCGATTTTAATAACCCCCCACTTGAATACACGGCAAATTGACTACCCCTGCCAACTTCTAATGCTCCGTTTACAAATCCAGAATTGCCAGTATTGCTGCCGTTTTCAGGATTATAAAGGCTCCGATTCCACTCCCTTCCAAATTCCACATCGCGATAGCGTTCTACGCTTGTAAAAAAGACCGAAGTTTGTTCCAATTGGCAAGTAGTTTGAAGGTACCATTTCTGAACACTGTCACGCCCACCTAAACTTCGCCTATCACTTAAACTAAAGTGCGCAGCAATTCCATTATTGTCCTTGTCATTGAGTCCAGAAAACAGATTTTTATCATTAGAACTCACCGATAAATTGGATTTTATAAGGGTGCCTTTTCTGGGTGTAAAATTCACCCCAGCTTCAGCCATACTCAGCCTATTGGGTGCTTGCAAAGGTGTAATGGGTTCGTAATCTCCTGCAGGCACACCTGAGATTGAACCTACGTATTTATATACTTTACCATTAGATGTGGTTCCAGTAAGGATATAATGCCCTTTTCCAGGTCCCAAATAAGTAAAATTCACCTTATAAAAAGTCTTGTGGGTATCGGGTTGTTCTACAAAGCGATAAAAAACACCAGCACCCGTATCCAATAAAATATAATTGGGCTCATTGACACTAAAATTGCTGATTTTTCTGGCTCCGGGCAAGACTGCCAAATTGGATGCATCGCCAGAAATTTGCAAAATCTCTCTGGCACTTAAACCACTGCTAGAGTCAAATGCTTGGAGGTCTTGCTGTATGGGTTGATTTCTTGCATCTTGCTCATTAAAGACAGACAAGTGGTAGGTGGCCTTTTTTCTGTCGATGGAAATATTGCCACCAGAAACGGTTCGGGTATAAAACCTATCGCTATACTGGAACTCAACAATAATGCGGCTAAAAGCATTGATAATATGCTTAGAAGTAAAAGTAATTTCTCCGATATTGTAGTCAATTACATAATCACTTTGCAGGCCGCGTTCCATTTTTTTCCCATCCAAATACACCACTTCAGTTCCAGAGACAACAATTACAAATTGCTCGCCACGGGTACCAGAAAGGCGGTATGGTCCTTGGAGGCCTTCTACCCCATTAATTTCATTTCTACTGAACCGGCCGCGCGCCAGCGCGGCCGCCACATCCCACTTTAAAATACCCGATTTCAAGGTATCATTCCCCACCAATTGCAAGCCCCGATTTTTCTTAGCATATTTCATAAACCTGGAATTGGAACTGCTGTTGAAGGCATAATCGCCCAAAAGCACCGAAATATGGGGCATTTTGACCCCCATATAAATCCTGTCAAAATCTTGCAAAGTGGTGGTAGTCCCTTCCGGTTGAAACGGATACTCCTGATCCGTCACAGCGCCTTCAATTTCGATATCCTTTCCCACCTTTCCATACATTCTTAAATTCAAACTGCTGTTCAATACCAAATCTTGTGCATTGCCAAAAGACAATCCCCTAAGCAAAACCCCATCGGTTACAATGGCTCCTCCATCTGTTACACTCGGATTCAACTCAACATTCAATTTGGGTATTTCGCCACTGGTATTGTAAAGGGGTTTTTGGTGCTGTTTCTCATTCAACAACCACTTGGGAATCGATTGGTAGAAAACAATCAAAGTATCATATTTTAACGGAGAAGTAATAGAAATGCTATGAAAGCCTGATTTCAATATGAAATCTTTACCCATTTCCAGTTCTTTTTTATGGTGAAAAACATGAATACTCAAAAGGGCCACAGGTTGTGAATCCAAAAAAATAGAATCGGTTACTGGAAACACGCGTTTTTCTTGAACCTGAGCATTGCAATTTTGACCAATGAAACACAGCACTGGAATCAGGTACTTGAAACATTGGATCAAATTGAATTTTGGCAAACTATTTAATTTATAATTACAGGTAATACAACATAAAAAGTGCTGCCTTTTTCAGGTATGCTTGTATAATCTATTACTCCTGAAAATTGCTCAATTATTTTTCTGCTAATTGCAAGCCCCAAGCCCATTCCACTATTTTTGGTAGAAAAATTCGGGCTGAATATTTTCTTGCCCAATTCATCTGAAATTCCTTTACCATTGTCTTCAAAATAAATGGTAATTTTTCCTTCATTTAATTTGCAATACACCTTAATTTCCCCTTTCGCACCTTCTGGAATGGCTTGAATACCATTTTTAAGAATATTTGCAAAAACACGGCCCAATTGATGGGGATCTACATTCACTTTTACCCAGTTGGTTAAGGGATTATAAATGATTGTACAATTCTCTTCTTTCTCAAACAATTGCACCGATTCATCCAAAATATCGTTTAAAACAACAGGCTCCATTTGGGCTTCAGGCATTTTTGCAAAAGCACTGAATTCCTCAGCCATTTTCGACAAAGAATCGATTTGATTGATGAGCAATTCCGTTGTTTTTTTAATCTTGGTCTCAATATTGGGATCGTTTCTTTGAATGGCGTATTGAAGGTGTTGTAGCGACAATTTCATGGGAGTTAGCGGGTTCTTGATTTCATGCGCCACTTGTTTGGCCATTTCCCTCCATGCGCCTTGCCGTTCCCCTTCTGCCAGTTTATTGGAACTCTCTTCGAGTTCATTGATCATTTTATTGTACTCGGCAATCAACAATCCAATTTCATCATTGTGTTGCCAAGAAATTGGAGCATTTTTTGCCCCCAACTTCACCAAGCCCATTTGCCTGCGAATCAGGTTCAATGGTTCTGTAATGCGGTGTGCAATTACATAAGCCACCAATGCTGCCAGTGCAAAAACCAATGCAAATAAATTAATTAAAGTTGTAGAATAATTGGATATTTCTCGGTATAAATCCTGGCGGTTTGTAAAATAGGGCAGGTTCAAATACCCTTTTACATTCAAGTCATTATCAAAAATGGTATAGTATGCGGAAATGTAATTTAAATCGCCAATGCCTTCCTCGTGTATAAAGCCAGAAATGGCCTTGGTTCTAAAATCCCTATACACACCTGGATTCATTAAAGAACCAATAATATTTTGATCGTATATCCTGTCATTGCTCGATACCAACAACCTACCACTGGCATCATATACATTGATATCTGTGCTGTAATAATTGCTTAAATCATATACCAAACCCGTTTGGTTTTTATAAAACAATGCATCCAAATTCGCTTGGTTTCCAAATGCATTGGCAATATCATTCGTTTTGTTCCACAGCGACTCCCGTTGACGCAGAGAATAACTGTTTTTGAAATAATTAATGG
>JADYZD010000217.1 GCA_020853295.1 Bacteroidia bacterium
ACTTCATTTACATTATAACTGGTTTTGGGAAAACCGATGCGAAGAATTCTTGCTATAGTATCTGCTGAATTTGGAATTTGATTGGGCTTGCGGCTGAAAATCAAATCCCATTTTGAGGTGTTCGGGTTTTTAACATAAACTGAATCCACCATGCCAGCGCTGCTGGTTTCCCAAATAATGATGCTGTCAATAGGACTGTTGTTGTCAAATCCTACAGATATCCAGTCGCGCTGATCGCCATACCTTTTTGGGGTCCAGGCACCATTTATATCATCGTACTGGGGGTAGACATTGGGTGCGCCTAATATTTGAGAAGCGCACCAACTTTCAGGATAGGATCTGTATTCTCGGCTAAATCCGGTAACCCGACCAGCATAGCGCAGTTGGGAAAATGTGGTTCCAGCGAAAACAAAGAACAGGGTAAGAAGTAAGTTTTTTTTCATGATTTTTGTGGCGCGAATTTACTATTCATATTGACATAACAATAAAAAAACAACACAAAAAAAGGTTAAAAAAAGGGGGAATAAATTGTATTCAAATTTGGCAAGAATAATAATTCAATTCACTGGATGTAATGCCATGAATGTTTGCACCCTTAAATCTACATTTTTTCTTATGTCCAAATAAAACAAATTGTAATCTCCAACATGGTAGTTTGGATTTTTTATCATGGAGCTGCCAAAGAATTTGGGTTTGGTAACCCACAATATATTTCCATGAACTTGGGCATCGCAAATGCTGATATATGGCCGTTTAAAACTGCGCAATACAGCGCCTGCCTGCTTTTCTTTGGGCATATAGGCACTGTCCATGCGCCAACTTATGGGGTTGTGGCATACAAAATCACCTTTTCCCCAATGGGGTTCATGCCCTTTTTCAAAGGTGCGCCAAGAAAGGTAACAATGGGTTTGGGATGCACTGTCGCAAGGAACCAATGCGGGCAAAGAATCTTTGGGAACTGGCATACCTACCAAATAGGCAACCAGAAGCAAGGAGTCGAGTGGTTTGTTTTCAAAAAATTCGCGCAACAAACGCTGGGCATGTATTGTTCCTTGGCTATGCGCTGCAATTACAATAGGGCGCTTTTTATTGTAGTGATTTAAATAGTATTCAAATGCTCTTTTTACATCGGAATAAGCCAATTCCAATGCCTGCTTTCGGTCAGCCCCATTCGGTGTTAAAAATGCATAGTAGTGCGCCTGTCGGTAACGTGGTGCATATACCCTGCATGACTGGTTAAAAATGGATGATTGGTATTTTATTGGCCTTTCATTTACTTGATTGTTTAATTCCTCATTATTTACATCGGCATTCCATTCAAATGAATCTTGCGGTTTGCCAGTATAAGTGGTGGGGTGAATGAAAAACACATCTGCTGAGGCAATTTGTTGCAAGTCGGCCTGGCCTTTAGGTACTATATCGGCTTGGTCGGCAACTCCGGGTAGTGCAGCCCAATATTTGGTTTCTTGGTAGTTGGGTGCTGGAGGTTGGGGGCATTTTGAAAAGGAGTTGCTAAGGGTTGCAGGTGTTTGTGCAACTACAGAGAAGATTGAAAAGGAGCAAAACCAAAATAAAAAAATCCGCATATTTATGTGTACAAAAATACGTGAAAAACAAGGCGAAAATGAATTTAGTATTTAAATGGTAGTGCAATATGGCATATTTTTACCACATGATTGTGGACGGAGAAATTCCATTGGCTGAAAGAATGCGCCCAGTTCATTTGGATGAATATTTGGGCCAATCCCACTTAACAGGTGAACAAGGTCCGATTCGGCTTGCTTTGGAAAAAAAGCAGATACCCAGTATGATTTTATGGGGCCCTCCAGGTACAGGAAAAACCACTCTGGCACACATTATTGCCAGTAATTTGGGCCTGCCTGTTCGGGTGCTGAGTGCCATAAGCAGTGGGGTTGCAGAATTGCGCGCTGTGATTGCAGAGGCCAAGGAAAGCGGTAAAATTTTATTGTTTATTGACGAAATTCACAGGTTTAATAAAAACCAGCAAGATGCTTTATTGGGTGCAGTAGAAAAAGGTTGGATTGTTTTAATTGGAGCAACTACTGAAAATCCCGGATTTGAGGTAAATACGGCTTTGCTCAGCAGGTGCCAAGTTTACGTGTTAAAAGAATTGGAAAAAGAGGCCCTCATTGCCATTTTAAACCGGGCAATCGAACAAGATGTGGTGTTAAAAAAGTACCAAATAACGATAGAAGAGTATGAGTCTATATTGTTATTTAGCGGGGGCGATAGCCGAAAATTGTTGAATTTACTAGAATTGTTATTGCCCACTGCAATTGAAAATAAACTGGTAATAAACAACAAACTTGTTCAAGGTCAATTGCAGCAAAAAATGGCCATGTACGACAAAAGTGGGGAGCAACATTATGATATTATTTCTGCATTTATAAAAAGCATTCGGGGAAGTGATCCAAATGCTGCGGTGTACTGGATGGCAAGAATGCTAGAAGGAGGAGAGGATATACGTTTCATAGCCCGCCGAATGGTGATTTTGTCCAGCGAAGATATTGGCAATGCCAATCCCAATGCATTGTTGCTGGCAACCCAATGTTTTCAGGCAATAGAAATGATAGGAATGCCAGAAGCCAGAATTATTTTGTCGCAATGTGCGGTGTATTTGGCCACCTCCCCCAAGAGCAATAGTGCATATATGGCCATTGAAAACGCCCTTTCTACTGTGCGCAAAACAGGTGATTTGTCTGTGCCATTGCACTTGAGAAATGCACCCGTAAAATTGATGAAAGATTTGGGATATGGTGAAAATTATGCTTATGCCCATCAGTATGAAGGCAATTTTATTGATCAAGAATTTCTACCTGAAGAAATTTCGGGAACGGCATTTTATGTTCCTGGAAAAAATGCCAAAGAGAACGAAACAAGTGCTTGGCTCAAACGCAGGTGGAAAGGGAAGTATGGGTATGAATGATGATTTAATTTTTTGACTGCATGACTTGTTGTAATTTCGCGGAATAAATGGAACAATTTCAAATTCATACCCCCTATATTCAATTAAATCAGCTGTTAAAATTATTGGGATGGGCCGAGAGTGGGGCCGAAGCAAATGAAATGATTGAGCAGGGTTTGGTAACTGTAAATGGTGAAATTGAAACCCGAAAAAGGAATAAATTGTATCCTGGATTTGTAGTTACATTGGATTTTAATTCCATACAAATAGTTCAGTAATGAGCATAGATCCTGCATCTATTCATGATATTAAGAATGCGTTAAAAACGCTTACTCCTGTGCAGGTTCAGGACTATATCATGCGTTTGGCAAAGTATAAAAAAGAGAACAAAGAATTTTTGTCTTTTTTGTTATTTATGTCGGGCGATTTACAGCAATATATTAAAGATGTAAAACACCAAATAGAAGTGGGATTTGGATCTTTAAATACAGGCAGCACTTATATCAGTGTTAAAGGGATAAGAAAAATATTAAAATTGGCAAATAAGCACATCAAATTTAGTGGGGATAAAGTGGTAGAAACGGAAGTGTTGATTTGGTTTTGTTACCAATTAAAAAACAGCCATATCCGTTTGGCGTCAAGTTCAGTATTAAAAAATATGTACGACCGACAGATGCAGCGTATTTATAGGTCCATGGAGCTATTACATGAAGATATACAGGCAGATTATCGCAAAGAAATAGCCGATTTGGAAGGCCATTAATTTGGGAGTTTAATGAATTCTCCCGACCTTGGCTGCCAATATGCAGATATCCACTGGAAAAGTTGTAGGGATTACATATACCCTAACCTTAAATAGCGGCGAAATTGCCGATCAGGCCAACACAGATCATCCCTTTGTATTTATACACGGAATAGGCCAAACCTTAGAAGCATTTGATACCCATTTGGATGGACTAGAAATAGGTTCTAATTTTAGTTTTACTGTTCCCGCTGAAGACGGCTATGGCAGCCACAATCCGAACATGATTATCGATATTTCGAAAGAAATATTTTCAGGTCCAGATGTGCCCGCTGATTTGTTGCAAATTGGCAATATGGTGCCTATGCAGGACCAGGAAGGTCATCCATTGACTGGAGTTATTCGTGAAATTACGGATGAAGTAGTTAAAATGGATTTTAACCATCCTTTGGCCGATCAAGCTTTGAACTTCACTGGCTCTGTAGTGAGCATTAGAGAAGCTACCGCAGAAGAGATGGACCACGGCCATGTGCATGGCGAAGGTGGGCACCACCATTGAGGGGTTTTTTAGTTGACAGTTTATAGTTGACAGTTTATAGTTGATAGTTAGGAGTTAGTGGTTAGGAGTTAAAAGTTGAATAATAATTTTAAGATTGGGTTTTAGAACTTCATTCTTTACCCTTAATACTTTATAATTCATCCTTTATCATTAATAATTCATAACTAATAACTGATAATTCATAATTGATAACTCATAACTGATAATTTAAAAATGTGTGATTCTGTGATTATGAGAAAATGTGATTGAGAAATTATGAGATTTTGGAAATAGGAGTTAATACTTAATCCTTAATCATTAATAATTAATAATTCACAATTCATAACTGATAATTCATAACTCATAACTAAT
>JADYZD010000218.1 GCA_020853295.1 Bacteroidia bacterium
CCACCAAACATTTCTACATATTCCAGCATGGATTCAATTCTGCGGGGAATATTTTTGCCAAAGGCAATACCGTTATCTTTTCTAAATTCGGTATAACCAATAAAAGCCGGAATGGCAGTTTCCACTTCGGCAATGGAGGGTGGTAAAGTAGATATTTCCTCTACATAAACACCCGGAGTTTTGTACACAGTTGCCATATTTTTTTGTTTTTATATATTCAGATAGATTTTACTTGTTTCACCCTCTCTATTCTTGGGTTTAGGATTGGGCAGGTTTGGGAATATCACATTTCCCGCAGTTGCAGTAGGTTGACCGTCTTCTATTCTTTTTAATTCCAACTGTTTCTTTGGAATTTCATAAAACGGAATTTTTTGAATAGATTCAAATACTAAAGTATCATATCCTCCAATGCTATTTGCAATATCCGGATCGGCTTGTCCGCCTCCCCCTGATGCAGGGTTTCCATTAAAAGAATAGGTATTATAAACACTTCCAGAATCACCACTTTTGTCTGTAATCACTAAGTCGATATCGTCCAAATCCAAACCGCTTTTTACAGATAAATAATATTTCCATTTTGTGCTGGCACGATTAAAGTTGATGGTCAGGTTTTTAGTAGAAAAAGTAGTGGCCACAGCAGGAATGTGAATGCGCAATACTCCAGAAACAGTAGTTCTGCTCAATTCATTGTGAACTATTACCTGATAGGTGTTTAATACAGAATTTGTAGCATTGTTTTTAACCTCAATGGTATAAAAACCTTTGCCTGCGTTCTTGAAATTGAAGAATTTATTAAATTTCCCGGGTGACTCTGCACCACTTGAAACAATGTATGGTCCTGCAACTTCATTGCCACTAGAATCGAAATCAGCGACTACAGCTGTGCCATTTTCATTTTTAATGGTGATTTTAATTTCAGTTACCGTTTCTGCAGCTGAAAATTGAAACGAAAATGCTTCCTGATAAATGGCATGAATAACTTTGTATTTTAAAACATCGCTGCCAGTTTCGTTGTATAAAAAAATGCGGCAACCATTGGTAAAAGTTTGAGTAGATGGGGCGGATTCATTCAAATCTGTAATCCCTAAAAATTTCTCAGAATCGAAATATCCAATTCCAAAGTAGCAATCCAATGCTTTATCAAATTTAATGGTGGTTTTATTGGCTTCGGTGGTTTCGGCCAAAAAGCGAAATCCATAATCATGAGCCTTATAAAGTATTCTTTGCCGCTTTAATGTCTTTTTGGTATCAGCAGTTGGATAGAACAACAAATCATCACTCACTCCGCTGGAATAGTAGGTGTGATTTACTGCCAACTTTATGAACTCCTGATACCTAGCCATTAGCTTTTTCCTCCCATATTAAGCCGCAAGTCTTCTACCAATCCTATTGGCTCAGTGTCCATTTCTTGCATGGTGATTAGTCGCACTTTGTATAAAACCGAGGGTAAATAATTGGTTCCAACTACACTCCAAAAGTGGTTCATCTGTTCAAATGTGAATGAAAAGAGTTCCACTACAAGCTTGTCAATATTCCCTTCAAATCCACTTAAAGAAGGTGAATTTGCTTGGTTAAAAACACTTTTGCCCTGAAAAAAAGAAATAACATAGGAAAGTTGTTTTAAACCTTCAACATAATCATCACTTGGGTCGCTGGTATTTTCGTTTTGAAAATTGGCTGAAATGAGGATGTATAAATTGAGATGAATATCAGGATTGCGATTTACAGTTTCACCAGAATTGTTGCGCACCGTTACCCTTTGGTCTTTGAACACCCGTTCTTCTTCAATATTAATTAAAGATAGACCCAAGGTTTGAGACGGAATCAAAACACCAGTAGGATTTGCCACACCTGTGAGCACTATTTTAGTGTCAGCAGCGGTTTCCGCCCTTCTGTTTAGGTAGCCATTTAGCTCACCAGTAAGAAAGCTTAGCGTTGAGTGAATCATAACTTGGGTAGATAAGCAGCACAACAAAACCTGCCAGTTTCACATTACACCCTCAATTGTAATGTTGCTAATCGGGGTCAAATATTTGTAATCTTTTTCAATTAAAATCTTATATCTGTGTTAAATGTTGGACATTGTGGAAAAGTATGTGCTATTTTTTTTGTAACTGGTTAATATGCAATTTTATATAATTTTAAAAGTTACGCACAAATTGGATTTGGCAGTACAAAGTAATGCTATGCGAATAGGGCGTATTGGCATTAAAGAATAGGTGTTTTCAGCTCACCCGTAGCGCATTAGCAACAAAAAAGGGCGGCGCACGAAGTGCGCCGCCCTTTTTGTATCGTTGTCTATTTTTATGCAGTGGTGCTGTTGCCCAAAACTTGTTTTACCAAATTTGCGGCATCTTTCAATGCTATTGCACTGTATACTTTTAATCCACTTTCATCGATAATCTTCTTGGCCTCTTCGGCATTGGTGCCTTGCAACCTTACAATAATAGGAATGCTCACATTGCCAATCTTTTTGTAGGCTTCCACCACACCATTGGCAACCCTGTCGCACCTCACAATACCACCAAAAATATTGATCAAAATGGCCTTTACAGCTGGGTCACTCATAATAATTCTGAAACCGGCTTCTACCGTTTCTGCATTGGCCGTTCCTCCTACATCTAAAAAGTTTGCAGGTTCACCACCACTGAGTTTGATAATGTCCATAGTAGCCATAGCCAAACCAGCACCGTTTACCATACAACCTACGTTGCCATCCAATTTTACAAAATTCAAATTGTAATTGCCGGCTTCTACTTCAGTTGGATCTTCTTCTGCCAAATCGCGCAATGCAGCATAATCTGGGTGGCGGTAAAGTGCGTTGTCGTCTAAGTTCACTTTTGCATCTACAGCAATAATTCTATCATCGCTGGTTTTTAAAACCGGATTGATTTCAAACATGGCACTATCGGTTTCGTTATAAGCCCTGTACAAGGCTGATACAAATGCCACCATTTCTTTAAAAGCCTTGCCTTCTAAGCCCAAATTGAAAGCAATTTTACGGGCTTGAAAACCTTGAAGTCCCACAGCAGGGTCAATCCATTCTTTATGTATTTTTTCTGGGTGGTTTTCAGCCACTTCTTCAATGTCCATTCCGCCTTCGGTGGTGTAAATAATTACATTTTCCTTTTTTTGGCGGTCGAGCAA
>JADYZD010000219.1 GCA_020853295.1 Bacteroidia bacterium
CGGTGGTAATCCTCAAATTGCATGCGGGCAGGGCTCCAGTTCCACTGCGGTGGATGGATCCATTGCGATACAGTTTTATCGCAACCAGGGTTTGGTTGTGCTGGCGAAGGCTAAATAAAACCTCACCAATGTCTTGTCTTTTCATGGATTGCTCCGGACTTTTTCACCCCCCTGCCAGGGTTGAATGGTGTAAAAAGCGATTGCAAATATAAACTTCTGTACTGAAAAATAAAACTACAACCCAATTTTATGGTTTACACGTGTATAAAGTTCAATGCATTCTACGGCTTCTTTTACATCATGAACCCTAAGGATGGACGCGTGTTTCATGAGTGCTACCATGTGTAAGGCTGTGCTGCCATTAAGTGCGTTTTCTGCATCAACTCCCAGTGCCTTTTGCACCATGCCTTTTCTCGATATTCCTACCAAAACGGGTTTTTTGAAGATTTGAAAAGTTTCCAATTGTTGCATCAAAGCATAATTGTGTTCTAAGGTTTTTCCAAAACCGAATCCTGGGTCAATGGCCCAATCGTAAATGCCCAAAGCAGATAGGGTTTTGTTTTTTGACTTGAAATACTCCATAACTTCATTTGCTACATTGTTGTAAACAGGGTTGACTTGCATGCTTGCAGGTTTTCCCTGTTTGTGCATGGCAATAAAAGGCACTTTCAGTTCTTTCACGACCTCCAACATGCGTTCATCATCATCTCCAGCAGAAATGTCATTTATAATGTCTGCCCCAGATTGCACTGCTTGCCTAGCAACTGATGCGTAAAACGTATCGATACTCAACCAACAATCGGGAAATGATTTTTTAATGGTTTCAATTGCCGGCAACACCCTGTCCAGTTCTTCTTGATCGCAAATGGTTGTAGCGCCCGGCCTGGTGCTTTGCCCGCCGATATCCAATATACCTGCACCTTGGCCCAGCATAAGGGCAGCTTTGTCTTCAATTTCTTGCAAACTTGTTCTGCTGGCATTGAAAAATGAATCTGGTGTAAGGTTGAGTATTCCCATTGCCATGGGTCTTTCCCAAACCAACAACCTGCCTTTGGATTGCCAAGTGTACATGGCTGCGAATTACTGCTTTAGATTTGGTGTTAACAAGTGTCTCTTGAACGAAAAAAGGCACCACTTGGGTGCCTTTCTCATCAAAATCTATAGCATTATTTTACTGTTTCATTTGGGTTACCTACCATGTCGGCAGGAACCACCCATTGGTCAAACTGCTCAGCAGTTACCAATCCCAGTTTCATTGCAGCTTCTTTCAATGTGCTGTTTTCTTTATGCGCTGTTTTGGCAATTTTAGCAGCATTTTCATACCCAATATGTGTATTCAATGCGGTTACCAGCATTAAACTTTGATCGAGCAAAGTTTTTATATTGGCGGTATTGGCTTCAATTCCTTGGGCGCAGTTGGTGTCGAAAGACAAGCAGGCCTGACCCAACAAGCGGGCACTTTGCAACAAGTTTGCAGCAATTACGGGTTTGAAAACATTCAATTCAAAATGGCCTTGTGTTCCAGCAAAAGAAACTGCAACATCATTGCCTAAAATTTGTGCGCACACCATGGTAAGTGCTTCGGGCTGTGTGGGATTCACTTTTCCGGGCATAATAGATGAGCCTGGCTCGTTTTCAGGAATCAATATTTCACCAATTCCACTACGAGGACCGCTGCTCAGCATGCGAATATCGTTGGCTATTTTAAAGCAACTCACAGCAGCACGTTTGATGGCACCGTGCAATTCTACCATGGCATCGTGTGCGGCCAAGGCTTCAAATTTGTTTTCTGCAGTTACCAAAGGCAAACCAGTTTCAGTGGCAATTAATTTCGCCACCAACTCAGCATAACCTTTTGGGGTATTTAAACCAGTACCAACAGCAGTTCCGCCCAAAGCCAATTCGCGAGCAGGAACCATGGCCCTGTTTAACGATGCAATGCCGTTATCAAGCTGTGCAACATACCCGCTAAACTCTTGTCCTAAGGTTAGGGGAGTGGCATCCATAAAATGGGTACGACCGATTTTTACGATATCTTTAAACTCACGGGCTTTGTGTTTTAATGTGGTTTTTAAAGCCTGCAAGCCTGGCAAAGTATAATCTACAACCTGTTGAAACACAGCAATACTCATAGCAGTTGGGAAAGTATCGTTGCTGCTTTGGCTTTTATTTACATCATCGTTTGGGTGCAATATTTTCTTTTCATCGCTGAGTTTGCCTCCACTCATCACATGCGCGCGGTTGGCAATTACTTCATTCACATTCATATTGCTTTGGGTACCGCTGCCTGTTTGCCAAATTACCAAGGGAAATTCTTTGTCGAGTTTTCCTTCAATCACCTCATCTGCGGCAGCGCATATTAAATCGCATTTTTCTTTGGATAAAACGCCCAGTTGGAAATTGGCCATGGCGGCACATTTCTTAAGCACACCAAAAGCCCTAATAATTTCAATGGGCATGCTGCCCTCAGCACCAATTTTAAAGTTGTTTCTGCTGCGTTCGGTTTGTGCACCCCAATATTTATCGGCGGGTACTTTTACCTCGCCCATGGTATCGTGTTCTATGCGGTATTCAGTCATAATAATGCTGCGAAATTAAGGCGTTCTGCCCATAATTGTACGGCTGTTTTGTACACATGTCTTATTCCATAATCGGGGGTAGAAAATAGACCCGCTTTTTCCTTGGGTAATGGTTTCAATTCCTGAGTAATTGTGTCATTGTGATTTTGAATTGCAAAACGGCAAACTGCTTTTCAATTGGTTTGTTAGTGTAGTTGCATGAAAAACATTCTCATTATTGGAGCATCTTCAGGAATTGGTCGCCAAACAGCATTACAGGCTTCCGAAGCTGGTTACAAGGTGTATGGAACCTATTTTAAAAATGGAAATGAAATTCCACCGAACATACACTCATGTTTTTTAGATGCACAAAATCCGGTGTTTGAAGATGGTTTTTTGCCTGAGGTTTTGGATGGGTTTATGTATTGCCCAGGTTCTATTCAATTAAAACCGTTCCACAGAATATCAGCCGAAAGCTTTACTGCTGATTTTGAACTGAATGTTGCTTCAGGCATTCGGGTTTTGCAATGGGTATTGCCTTTATTAAAGAAATCTGAAGCAGCATCGGTCTTGTTTTTCTCAACAGTAGCCGTACAAAGCGGATTTTCTTTTCATGCACAAGTGAGTGCTTCTAAGGGTGCATTGGAAGGACTCACCCGCGCTTTGGCGGTGGAGTTGGCGCCAAAAATTCGGGTAAATTGCATTGCCCCATCCATTACCCAAACACCATTGGCCGCACAATTGCTTTCTACACCAGAAAAAATTGAAAACAATGCACAAAGGCATGTGTTAAAAAGGGTAGGGGTAGCGGGTGATATTGCAAATATGGCGGTGTTTTTGTTGTCCGATTCCAGCAGTTGGGTTACCGGACAAATTATGCATGTAGATGGTGGTATGGGTATGGCCAAATAGGTGTGTGAATTTCGAATTCTACAAACAATAATTTTGATGATTTTTATGGCATTTTAACTTTGCTAAAAATGATTTCATTTTAATTTGTATTGCGTTTTTTTCCAGGTAAAAGAATCCAAATATACAAAACAGCAGAAATGGCTGTTATAGGAGTAAAAATAATGGTTTCAGTGGTGGTTTTGGCCATTAAATTTCCTACTGTATTCAGCACAAACAATATTGCAAAAATGGCGATAATGGTGTTGTTATAAGCAAGCCTAAAGGACAACAGTGCAACCATCGGGCGGATACCAAAACGACCAGGCTTTTGACTTTCAAACAAACTTTCGGACGACCATTACTCGGTTGACTATTTCGCAGTAACTCGACACCGACCTGACCGGTTTACCGATACCCAAACCAACTCGCAAGGTTTTAAATATTTTTCCCACCGCACATTTTAACAAATAATTTTATGCCTGCCCAAAAGAGCCAATTACCCACCGCACCAGATGATTTTAGTTCATTTTGAAATCTCCTTGAAAAGACAAACCAGATAAATATCATATCCATGTGTGACATTCATCGCATTAAAAGGCGAAAGGCTCATATACTTTTGTATGTGAATATTCACTAACATATTAAACACAATCAAAATGAACGGCAAAAACAACATCGCAATCGGCTTCCTGACAATGGGGCTCTTTATGGCTTACGGGTTTCTATTAATTTACCTTCGTGACTTTGCACCAGGCAAAGTAGAATGGGCTAATTCTTACAGTATCGGAAAACATTTTGAAACTCGATTAGCTCACGTACACGGAAACCTATTTGCCTTTCTAAACATACTAATTGGCTATTTGCTTCTTCATTTCAGAGACAGACTCCAAAACGTGAAAGCCATTTCTTGGTTGGCTCTTACTGGCTTATTAATGCCTATAGGAATATTAACAGAGGTGTATTTTGGCTTGCCTCCTGCTTTAGTATTAATTGGAGCAATTGCAATGACAACTTCAGTGATTTGGTTAGGAGTTGCCTTTATAAAAATGAAAACTATAAACTAAAAATATATGACAACAGCATTTTCAAACAGACAACTTGAAATTATAGAAGCAGCAGGAAAAATATTGACTGCTTCGGGAGTAAGTGGCTTAACAGTTAAGAACCTTGCAAAGGA
>JADYZD010000220.1 GCA_020853295.1 Bacteroidia bacterium
AAAAGACAGTGCAGAATTGGCCTTGCAAAGTTATGCTCAAGCTTACGAGAGCTCATTGTATGAATTGGAGCAAGAGCTAAATGCCAAACAAATAGAATTGGAAAAAGCAAAAGCTACCCCTGGCGTATCTCAAATCAGAATTGATTTGCTTACACAAAATTTGCAAAAACTCTATCAAACATACCAAAATACAGAGTCTGCTATGAACCAAGATTTACAAGCCCAAAGGGCAAAATTGCTCACTCCTATTTTTGATGAAATCAAAGTGGCTGTTGCTGCTGTTGCTAAATCAAAGGGGTATACCAGTGCTATTGATAATAGCTCAGGAATAATTTTGTACATGGGCAATACCGCTGATGACATTACCGATGCAGTAATTAAGTTTATGCTAGCTCCAAAGCCAGCTGTAGCTGCTCCTGCACCCAAAAAATAATTGTTTATAAGATGCTATTTGAAGCCCCGCTAAAAACGGGGCTTTTTTATTTCCTTTGCTGTAGTGAACAAGAAATTTCCAATAGGTGTTTTTGATTCTGGTATTGGTGGCCTTACCATACTTAAGGAACTGCGAAAACAAATGCCCGAATACGATTTTGTATACCTGGGTGACAATGCACGTGCTCCATATGGAACCCGTTCTTATGACACGGTTTATCGCTATACATTGCAATGCGTGCAATGGTTTTTTGTTCAAGGTTGCGAATTGGTTGTATTGGCCTGCAACACGGCTTCAGCAAAAGCATTAAAAACCATTCAGCAACATGATTTGCCGAAAATGGGCATGGGCAAACGCGTATTGGGTGTGTTACGCCCAACTACTGAAACCATTGGCGATTATAGCAAAACTGGCCACATTGGAATTTTGGCAACAAATGGTACGGTAAATTCTGATTCTTATGTAACAGAAATAAAGCGCTTTTTCCCTGATATGAAAGTGGTGCAGCATGCTTGCCCAATGTGGGTGCCATTGGTGGAAAACCGTGAACACCTGAACGATGGTGCCGATTATTTTGTTCAAAAAGATGTAGAAGCCTTATTAAAATCAGACCCTAAAATAGATACCCTGCTTTTGGGCTGTACGCATTATCCGTTATTGGAACAAAAAATTAGAAAATTTGTACCAGAACACATTCAAATTGTATCACAAGGGGCAATAGTTGCAGACAAATTGCAAGATTATTTAAGCCGCCATAAAGAAATGGAAAAACACATCTCTAAAAAAGGCACCTGTCGTTTTTTTACTACCGATTCCAGCACAGAATTTGATGCGCATGCAGATATATTTTTTGATGAAAAAGTAAAATCTGAACATATAGAACTGGGAATGTAATGGCTCCAGAAAAACTCAAAAAAATATTGCAATCCCTGCCGGATTTACCCGGTGTTTATAAATATTTTGATGAGCAAAATACCATTATTTATGTGGGAAAAGCCAGGTCCCTGAAGAAAAGGGTGAGCAGTTATTTTAATAAATTGCACCATGAAAATCGCAAAACTGCGGTTCTGGTTTCTAAAATTTATCACATTGATTTTACGGTGGTAGAAACCGAAATGGATGCTTTATTGTTGGAAAATAGCTTAATAAAAGAATTTCAACCACGGTATAATATTAATTTAAAAGACGATAAGAGTTATCCATTTATTCGCATCACCAAAGACCGATTTCCGAAGGTTTTTTCTATGCGAAATCCTGTGAAAGATGGTTCTGATTATTTTGGACCTTACGCATCTCCTAAGGTGATGCATGTGGTTTTGGATTTAATAAAGAAAATGTACCCCACCAGAAATTGCAATTTGAATTTAACAGATTCCAATATTCGTGCGGGTAAATTTAAGGTGTGTTTAGAATATCAAATTGGAAATTGCAAGGGGCCCTGTGAAGGATACCAGGATGAAACTGCTTATAATGAAAGCATTAAACAGATCAAATATTTGCTGCGCGGGCATCTTTCTGAAGTAAGAAGGAACTTAAAAGAACAAATGCAATTGGCGGCTGCTGATTTGAAATTTGAGCAAGCCCAAGAGTGCAAGGAGAAACTGGATTTGCTGGATAAATACCAACACAAAAGCACAGTTGTTAGCCACCATTTGGGCAACTTGGATGTGTATGCCATTTCATCTACAGAGAAAACCGCATTTGTGAGTTTTTTAAGGGTTAGCGAAGGTTTGATTATTGTAAGTAGGAACCTGGAATACCGCAAAAAACTGGAAGAGTCTGATGCCGATATTTTGGAATACGCAATAGCAGAAACCCGTCTGGCGTATGGGAATGAGGGTAGTGAGGTGTTGTTGCAATTCCCCATTACACTAGAAGACAGTTCGTTTGTTTACACCATACCAGCAGCGGGCGAAAAGAAGAAACTGCTGGAACTGAGTTTGCGCAATGCCATGCTTTACAAACGCGAACGCATGGAGCAGTATGAAAAACTGAACCCAGAAGTGCGAATTGATAGGGTAATGGAACAAATGAAGGCGGATTTAAAGTTAAAAGCGCAACCCCGACATATGGAGTGCTTTGATAATTCCAATTTTCAAGGTACTTATCCAGTTTCTGCATGTGTGGTATTTAGAGACGGTAAACCGGCTAGAAGTGATTACCGGCATTTTAATGTAAAAACTGTGGTGGGTCCTGATGATTTTGCTACTATGAATGAGGTGATTACGAGGCGTTATTCTCGACTGTTGGAAGAAGGGAAAGCCTTGCCTCAATTAATTGTAATTGATGGAGGAAAAGGGCAATTAAGCGCTGCTGTTGATGCATTAAAATCCTTGGGAATTTATGGAAATGTGGCCATTGTGGGAATTGCAAAAAGACTTGAGGAAATCTATTATCCAGAAGATCCCTTGCCACTGTATATTGATAAAAAATCGGAGTCTTTAAAGATTATTCAACAAATGCGCGATGAAGCACATAGGTTTGGTATTACGCATCACAGAAAGCGCAGGGATAAAGGGACTTTAAAAACTGAGTTGACGGATATTCCTGGAGTGGGAAAGGCAAATGCTGAAATGCTTTTGTCTCAATTTAAATCAATAAACAAAATAAAAATGGCACCCATTTCAGAATTGGAAAAAGCCGTTGGATTGGCAAAAGCAAAACTTGTATTCGAATACTTTCATACAGAAAATAGTGAAGGATAATTTTGAAAAAATATTAAATAAATTGCTGCTTAAAGCGGCAACTGTAGACCATGCTTGTATTTTATTGTCCAATGATTTTCCTGATGCAGAAGGCCGGTATGACTGGATTGCAGGGTTTGGTGCAAAATCGATTGTGAATGATATTAATCAATTGGATGATGCTACATTTAAATTTGGATTTTTAAGCTACGATTTAAAAAATAGATTTGAAAATTTGCATAGCAATAACGAATCTATAAATGAGATTCCAGACATATTCTTTTTTGAACCTATTGAATATATTTATAAAGAGAGAAATGGAAATATTGGCGGCAATTTTGAATTAGAAAATGAACAAGAAGGCAATTTGGGTGTGGCTGCAACCGAAACCATATTGTTTGAACCTACAATTACACGGAATGCGTATTTAGAGAATATTTCCAAAATTAAAAATGCCATAAGAGAAGGGGATTATTACGAATTAAATTATTGTACAGAATGGGTAGCAAAAAATAATATAGATTTCAATCCATTTGCAGGATTTTTTGCCTTAAATTCCAAATCACCAGCACCTTTTTCTGCTTTTTTTAAGTTTAAAAATAAATTTTTAATGTGCAGCAGTCCTGAACGTTTTATATCCGCCAAGGGCAGTAGAATTGTATCTCAGCCGATAAAAGGGACCCGGAAGCGCCAAGCAAATGCACATGAGGATTCTGTGGTGAAAACGGAATTGATGACCAGTGAAAAAGACCACGCAGAAAATGTTATGATTACAGATTTGGTGCGCAACGACCTATCCAGATTTTGCAAACCGGGCACTGTAGAGGTAGATGAGTTGTGTGGCATCCATTCATTTAGCCATGTACATCAAATGATTTCAACCATTTCTGGTGAAATATCAGATGGAGTTACCTTAACTGAAATTATAGCCGCAAGTTTCCCCATGGGCAGTATGACCGGAGCTCCCAAAATAAAGGTGATGGAAGAAATCGAAAACCTTGAAAATTTCAAGCGTGGGTGGTACAGCGGAAGCGTAGGCTATATTCAGCCGGGATGTTTTGATTTTAATGTTGTAATTCGCAGTTTGCAATATGATTTGGACAACAAAAAATTGGCCTATCATGTAGGTGGAGCAATAACATACGACAGCAATGCCGAAGCAGAATACGAAGAGTGCCTCACAAAGGCAGCGGGAATTTTGGGTGCTTTGGGACTTTAATTCTGATCAAATTTATATCCTACACCTTTTACGGTTTGAATAAATTGATCGTTGAGTTTTTCGCGAATTTTCCTCACGTGCACATCAATGGTTCTATCAACCACCAATACTTCATTGCCCCAAACATTTTCTAGAATTTCATCCCTGCTAAATACCCTGCCTGGTCGGCTGGCCAAAAAGGAGAGGAGTTCAAATTCTTTGCGGGGAAATTGAAGGGTTTTGCCATTGAATTCAACAACAAACCTTTCACGGTCGATTTTAAGGTTGCCAAAGTCCATGCTTTCGTGGGTGTTGCTGCTAATGGCATTTCTCCTTCTGAGAACAGCTTTTAGGCGGCTCATTAGCACCCTTGGGCGAATGGGTTTGGCTATATAGTCATCAGCTCCAGCTTCAAATCCGGCCAATTCGGCAAATTCCTCACTACGGGCAGTTAGAAATACGATAGCAATACCCGCTGTTGTTGGATCTTCCTTTAATTGTCGACAAGCTTCCATACCATCCATTACGGGCATCATTACATCCATGAGAATAAGTTCCGGCATGAATTTTTTGGCCAAATCTAAGGCCTGTAGGCCATTGGCTGCTACCTGAACTTCAAACCCCTCTTTGTTTAGAGTGTGTCTAATCAGTTCCAGGATGTCCTGTTCGTCATCAACTATCAGGATTTTAGGCATTTTCTTAATCATGCAGTTACAAAACAATAACTTGCTTGTTACTGCTGCTTCACCGCAATATTAAGTTAATATTATTTGAATTTATGATTCAGTTATACCCAAATATAACAATCTGGGTTATTGCTTAGAGAAAATCTCCTCAAGCTTTGCTGCAAGTGCCTCTCCACGGAGCCCTTTGGCAATAATTTTACCGTCCTTGTCTATTAAATAAGTGGCAGGAATACCAGTAACTTTATACATGGGCACAACGGCACTGCTCCATTTGCGCAAATCGCTTACATGTTTCCACTGCAAACTATCGGCGGCAATTGCAGATTTCCACCTTTCTTTATTGTCATCCAGCGAAACACCATACACTTCAAAACCCTTTGAATGGTACTTTTTGTATAATTGGGTATTAAACGGATTCTCTCTTCGGCAGGGTCCGCACCAAGAAGCCCAAAAATCAATAAGCACTACTTGTCCGCGCAAACTGCTCAAAGCAAGTGAATCTCCATTTGGTTGTGGCAACTTAATTTCAGGAGCAACAGAGCCTATAGCCAATACTTTCTCAGTTTCGTAGCGCTGGGTTAAATCTTTTAAATATTTAGAATTTGGATTCAGACTTTTGCATGCATCTATTGCATGTTTCATCAAATCCATGTCTTCTCCTTCTATTACGCCAAAAGAAACAACAAAAGCCGGCATTAGGGATTTCTCTTTGCTCATGGCCAATGTTTTAATTTCATTCAGCCTTTGTACCAACAAACTGTTATACTTGGTTTGCAAGGTTGCTCCAAGTGCATAACCATCTTCAGTTCTGGGCAAATTGTTTGCTTGGGCTTCAATCTGTTGCAATTCTGTAAAATAGCGGCTGTTAATGTCCAATAGGTCTTTCATATCAACAATACCTTCAGTGCCTTTGCCCTCTACACCATAAGTTCCATCAGTTGGATTGATGTCGAGTTTAGCCTTGGTTTTGTTATCAATTACCATATAAATTGCTGCCTGTTCGCCCCATTGCAATTGGCAAAAAATGGGTTCTTTCACATTGCCTGTTAGGGCAAAATTTCCAGCTTTATCGGTTCTAACACTATCTAAAAAAGTTTGGCCTGTTTTGGGATCCATCTCCCAAAGCATGAGCAAGTGTTCTGGTTGGCCTTTTAATACTCCTTTAAGAGAATAGCCATTTTCAGCCTTTTCTAGGGTGGTAGAACTTGGTGTCAACAATCCCTCCACCCAATCTGTCAAATCCGATTTCACATTGCCGGCTTTGGCTTGGGTGCAGCTGGTTGAAAAGCCTAATATTAAGGCTGCAGAAATTACTAAATAGAAGCTTTTGAAAGACATGTTTTTACAAAATAACAAAAACCGGCCCAAATTGTAAGCATGGAACCAAAATCTTGTGACCAAAAGACGATTTATTCGCCCGATTTGTTGTCTGACAGGATTATTTTTTCCAAGTCTTGAGGTGTAAAAGCATTGTCTACATCCAATTCACCAATTTTGGTGCGGCGCAAGGCACTTAAGTAACTGCCAGATTGCAGTGCTTTGCCAATATCATATGCCAGGCTGCGTATATAAGTGCCTTTTCCGCAATTGACTTTTATTTCCAATATTGGACTTTCGAATTTGATTATTTCTATGTTGTAGATAATTACCGGCCTTAGCTCAAGTTCATGGTCTGAACCACCTCTGGCAAGGGTGTAAGCCCTTTTTCCATCGACTTTCATGGCGGAAAACAATGGTGGTCGCTGCATGATATTTCCGATAAAAGTATTCAATACATTTGATACCAATTCTTTAGAAATATGTTCGACAGGGAAGAATTCGTTGGGTTCCGTTTCACGGTCAAAACTTGGTGTGGTAGCACCTAACGTTATTTGTGCAATATATTCTTTAGGTGCATCTTGAATGGCAGCAATTTTTTTGGTGCTTCTTTCAGTACAAATCACCAAAAGTCCTGTGGCCAAAGGATCTAAGGTGCCTGCATGACCCGCTTTTTTGGCTTTTTTTAACCACTTTACTTTTTTTACTGCCTGAAACGATGTCCATCCCAATGGCTTATCGATGAGCAATATTTCACCGGGTTTTCCCTGTTCTTGGGTCAAAGTACCGATATTTTTTGCTTGTGAATGATTTTGCCATCTGGGGCAGTTACATGAATGATGTAAGTACCAGGTGCCAATTGATTTGGGTCTATTCTCAACAAATGCGTGCCTCCCTGTAAATTTACTGAAGGCTTGTCTTTGATTTTTTGCCCAAGTGTGTTGTACAGCTGAATGGAGTAGTTGCCTTCATTGATGATTTGCAATTCTACAAACAAATCATTTTTTGCAGGTACTGGAAACACCTTCACTTCAGCTACCGGATCATTATAAATGCTATCGTTAATTTTAACCCGGGTAACCCATGCACTCATATTGTTGTTAATACCATACGAACCAACCAAATAAAACACCCCAGGTTCATTAAATTTGGCTTGTATGCCTTCATAGTCGCCCCAGCGTTGTTCACCTTTTGGGATATAGGAATAGTAAATCAAGGATTCGCCAAGTTTTACCTTTTTAATCTTGGAATATTCTCCATACCTATTTCTGTAAATCATTCCGGTTCCAGGATAGTGCCATGGACTGCTATATACAAAGGTGATTATAGAGCTTTCATCTTTGGGGTTAGAACCAGCAGCAGCTATTGCCGGATAGCCCATGTCCAACGAGTCGTCTGTGATTAAACCACCACGAATAAAGGGTTTGCCTTGTATGTCATAAACAAAATGGTGGCTAATATGGGCTTGCATGGTTTTAAAGTTCATGCAGTTTTGCAGAAACTGAATGGTATTGCCAGTGCGAATTCCTGATAAGGCGCGGGCATCATTGGTGCGCAGCTTGTAAGCGGTGTCTGGCTGCAATGCGCTGGGCGGAAAACCGTATGGGGTTTCGGTTTTTAATACCGTCATTTCTAGTGATGCTGAACCACTTTTTTGGGTATTGTTCACCCTCAACATAAAAACACTGTCATTTTGCTCATCCAAAGGCCTTACAGTGATAAAATAGTTATCGGTACCTGTGGGTAAAGGCCCATTTTGTATGGTGCAAATGCTTCTCAATGACTGATTTTGGTATTTTATTCCGGTATATACATTTTTATGTAGGGTGTCTCCTTTATACCCATCTTCTTTGCGAATTTGCCATATTACAGCTTCTGTAAAACCTTCTTCCCAACTGGCACCATTGCCAATAAGGTTCACCGTAAAAAATAGGTCTTCGCTATTGTGAGCCACGATGGGGTAATCACTCCAAATCAAATCATTGGTAGGTTTGCCGGGTATTTTATATACATTCCATGGATCTGTTGGGTTATTTGTGGTGCTAAATGCTACCACTATAAAACTGGTAACATCTGTGGTGCCATGCATAT
>JADYZD010000221.1 GCA_020853295.1 Bacteroidia bacterium
GTATCCTCCTGGTTCTACATTTAAAACAGTTATGGCATTAATTGGCATGCAAGAAGGTGTACTTACCCCAGAAACCACTCATGGTTGTGCTGGTGGCTACCATATGGGTAGTTTAACCGTGGGCTGCCATCCACATGCTTCTCCTACCGATTTGCGCACCTCCATTGCGATCAGTTGCAATGCCTATTATTGTCAGGTGTTTAGGGATATTATCGACAATCCGGCGTACAATAGTGTTCGCGAGGGTTTTGGAGCTTTGGAAAAACACCTCAGAAGTTTTGGCTTGGGCAGCAACTTGGAAATAGATATCCCAGGAGAATCTAAAGGTAACGTGCCATCTATTGCCCAATTGGACAAAAGGCATGGTAAAAGCTGGAAAAGCAGCATGATTATTTCACTTTCTATAGGACAAGGTGAAATTTTACTTACCCCATTGCAAATGGCCAATGTAGCAGCTACCCTGGCCAATCGGGGGTACTTTTACACCCCACATTTGGTAAAAGGAATTGGCCCTAAAAAAGAATTGCCTGAAAAATACAAGGTAAGGCATTACACTACTGTAGACTCGCAGTATTTTAAATACGTGATCGATGGAATGGAAAGGGTGCCTGGACCAGGCGGAACTGCTTACGGCAATGCCATACCCGGAATTGTAATTTGCGGTAAAACCGGCACTGCACAAAACCCACATGGCAAAGACCACTCCTTGTTTATTGCATTTGCACCCCGTGTAAATCCAAAAATTGCCATTGCTGTAATTGTAGAAAATGGAGGTTATGGTGCTACTTGGGCAGCGCCAATTTCTACCTTAATGATAGAGCATTACCTCAATAAAGGGCAGGAACCCCAAGTGCCGTTCTTGCTCGACCGTATTTTGAAAGGGGTTGTAGACCAGTGATATCATCGTCTAAAACAAATGAACAAAACCCCAGACTGGATACCCTTTCGGTATGGTTGTACATTATTCTCGTAGTTATTGGTTTAATCAATATTTATTCTGCTACTGCTGATGTGAACCAGCCTTTTTCATTTTCATTTGGCAGCACCACCGGGCGCCAAGTAATTTGGATTTTTGGAGCCCTATTAATTATTCTGTCTATAGCCTTTGCAAACGTAGCCGTATTCGACTATTTCGCTTATGGATTTTATGCCATTACCATAGTGCTGAATATTGCCGTTTTATTTTTGGGTCGCGAAGTTTCAGGCGCCAAATCTTGGTTTGGCTTTGGCGGTATAGGCATACAACCCAGTGAGTTTGCCAAAGTGGGTACAGCCCTGGCCATGGCCAAATTCTTAGGAACCTATGGTGTTCGGTTCAAGGGCCGTAAAAATGTACTTACCGCATTGGGAATTTTCTTGTTGCCCATGGCTTTGGTGCTCATACAAAACGACACTGGAAGTGCATTGGTTTATACCGCATTTATTCTGGTGCTTTACAGAGAAGGTTTGCCAGGCTACATTTTGCTTACTGCGCTTTGGATGGGCCTTTTGGGTATTTTGGGGATTATTCTTTTTGTAAAGGGTGTTTCTCACTGGTGGGAAACTGGAATATTGGCCGCTGTGGCAACTGGCTTGATTTATTTGGGACGAAAAAACAAACAGTTTATCCGTGCTGTATTGCTGGTGGCAGTGCTTTCCATTGGCTTTGGCTATATGGTAAGGTTTGCCTACATCAAAGTGCTGAAACAATACCAACGCGACAGGATTGAACTGATTTTTGGACTGAAAGAAGACCGCAAAGGCGCTGGCTATAACCTTGAACAAAGCCGCATTGCTATTGGAGCAGGGAAAATTACTGGCAGGGGTTTTCTAGAAGGCACTCAAACCAAAATGGGGTTTGTACCAGAACAACAAACCGACTTTATTTTCTGTACAATAGCAGAAGAATGGGGATTTTTAGGAATCGCTTTTTTCTTTTTGGTGTATTTTGGCTTGCTGCTGAGGCTGGCCACACTGGCAGAACGACAGACAACCATTTTTGGAAGGGTACTCGGCTATTCTGTGGCCTGCATCATCTTTATACACGTAGCCATTAATTTGGGTATGACCATAGGTTTGGTTCCTGTAATCGGCATTCCCCTACCCTTTATTAGCTTTGGAGGCTCCAGTTTATGGGCATTTACCCTAATGCTGTTTATTTTTCTAAAAGTAGATGAAAAGCGGCGCTGATGTGCAGCTACATCATTTGTGTGCACTACTATGGTCTTTGAATTGTTAGATAAGGAAACCCAAACCCATACCCCACAAATTATTTTTATGCCTTTCCCTCGTTTTGCGGCTTTTCCGATTATAAATTTGCACTATGTTCAGGTACCGTAATATTGGATTCAAGTGCAGTGTATTGTTTGCTATAGCTGCATTTTCAATTACTTGTAAAAACAAAGACAAGGGCACAGATCAAAAAATATTTGAACTGTTAGACCCTGCATCTACTGGAATTAATTTTGTAAATTCTATACCCGAAAATGACACTTTAAATCAATTTACCTATCACTATCTTTTTAACGGGAATGGCGTTGCAGCTGGAGATTTGAATAATGACGGTTTGCCAGAATTGATATTTACTGGCAATGCAGTTCCCTCAAAATTGTACCTCAATAAAGGTGATTTTAAATTCGAAGATATTACTGCAAAAGCAGGTTTTAACACCAATGGCTGGATGAGTGGAATTACCCTTGCAGACGTAAATAATGATGGTTATTCAGACATTTATATCTGCAAAAGTGGGCCCGAGAACAATTTAGAAGCAAAACGCAATTTGTTGTTTATCAATAACAAGAACCTAACGTTTACAGAAAAAGCTGCTGAATATGGCCTAAACGATCCGGGAAATGCCACCCAGGCTACTTTTTTCGACTACGATAACGATGGCGATTTGGACATGTATTTGGGCAACCATGCCGATAGGTTTTGGTCGGATATTAACGTGCCATTTACACGCAAAGTGCATATGGACGTGCACAACCAACAACACCTCTTTAGAAATGATGGTGCAAAGTTTACAGATGTATCAGAAGAATCAGGAGTTATCGCTATGGGCTATTGCCTGAGTGTAAATGCAGCAGACTTTAACCGCGATGGTTTTACCGATTTGTACGTGTCAAACGATTACCATATTCCAGACTATTATTACCTAAATAATGGTGATGGTACTTTTACCGAAAGCTTTAATGCACATTTTAAACATGCCAGCACCAATAGCATGGGTAGTGATGCCGCAGATTACAATAATGATGGTTGGCTAGATTTGATTACCCTGGATATGTTGGCAGAAAACCCCAAAAGGTTTATGGAACTCGGTGGTCCCAAGGATTATGATTTTATTCAATTGGCATTAAAAAACGGGTATGGTCACCAATACATGCACAACAGTTTGCAAACCAATACGGGCTATGGCAATTTTAGCGATTTGGCTTTTCTAACTGGAACGGCCCGCACAGATTGGAGTTGGAGTCCACTATTTGCCGATTACGACAATGATGGATTGACTGATTTGTTCATCACCAATGGTTACTACAGGGATGTTACCAATCAAGATTTTCAGTTGTTTGCCAATAGAAAATTGCAGCAAACCGGCAAATACGCTGTTCACAAAGAAATTCTGGAAAAATTGCCCTTTGAAAGGCTATCCAATTTTGCTTTTAAAAATTCAGGAAACTATAAATTTGAAAATGTAGCAGAAGCCTGGGGTTTGGATGAACCTACTTTAGGCACCGGATCGGCATATGCCGATTTAAACAATGATGGCCGCTTGGAACTGATATTGTGCAACCAAGGGGATGCTGCACAGATTTATAAAAATGTAGGCGAAAATGGAAATTGGATAAAACTGAAGTTTAAAGGCGCCAAAAACAACATAAATGGTATAGGTTGTAAAGTAATTGCTGAACTAGAAAGCGGCAAAAGACTTTGTGAAATGCAAGGTACTCATGGCTACCAAAGTTGTTCCGAGAACTTTATTCATATAGGTTTAGGTGCTCAAGAGTCCGTAAAATCCATCACTGTAATTTGGCCTGGTGGTGCTTTTGAAACCGTAAAAGATGCAAAAGCCAATCAAACGCTAATACTGGATGAAAAGAAAGCTTCAGGAAAATATTCATTTACCGATGAAAGGGTGTTTACTTTTGAGGAGTTAACAGGAAAAAATGGCTTGGATTTCGTGCATGTGGATGGTGAAAATCCCGACTTTAAGAGGGAACCACTCCTACCACACCGTTTTACCCGCTTGGGCCCTGGTGCCGCTTCTGGTGATGTAAATGGAGATGGTCTTGCGGATGTCATCATCACCAATGCCAGGGAAAGTGCAGGTTGCAAATTGTACATGCAAACGGCAGATGGAAACTTTAAAGCAGCAGGATCACAGCCTTGGGCTGGTGCATTTGAAGCCGATGTGTTGGGTTGTTTGATTTTTGATGCAGATGCAGACGGCGATAAAGATATTTATTTGGCCTCTGGAGGCTCTGAGTTTCAGTGGCCCAGCGACAAATACAAACACCGCTTGTACATCAACTCAGGTACTGGCACTTTTACTGAAAAAGCCGATGCACTCACTGGCATCAATTGCAGCGGCAGTTGTGCTACAGCAGGTGATTATGACAACGATGGCGACCTTGACTTGTTTGTTGCCGGTCGCATAATGCCTGGAAATTATCCAAATCTTGAC
>JADYZD010000222.1 GCA_020853295.1 Bacteroidia bacterium
ACGGTTTCTCCAGGCAGCATTCGTTTCATAAATTGGGACTTAGGAAATGGGCAATCCAGCACCAATAATGTGGTAAAAGCTTATTACAATATATCGGGTTTTTATACCGTTAAATTAACCACAACTACCGATAGTGGTTGCATCGACAGTTATAGCAATATTGTTAGGGTTTATCCAAAGCCTGCCGCATGGTTTAATGTAAATGACAGTGCACAATGTTTGTTTCAAAACAATTATATTTTTGATGATGTAAGCTACGATTCTGTAGGTGTTAATTTATATAAATGGAATATAAATAATGAAGTACTGCAAACCACAAAACAAGCACAATATAAATTTCTAACTCCTGGCTTTAAAAATATCAATTTAATTTCAACTTCACTTAGGGGCTGTTCCGATACTATAGACCGCATTGTATATGTAAAACCAATGCCCGATCCCGCGTTCGAAAAATTGAAAGATTTTTATTGTGAACTCACTGGCCCCATTAATTTTTCAACTATCACTCCGGGTGGAACTTTTATAGGAAAAAACATAGTATCAAATGTGTATTTCCCTATAAAACTATGGACCGATACCATTACTTATGAAATTACTGTAAATGGATGCACAGATAGCAGCAAACAAAAAACGGAGGTCTATCCTGGGCCAAAAGTAGATTTGGGTGCAGACACAACAATGTGTAAATATGAAATTTTAGAACTAACAATAAACAGTTGGCAATCGCAATATGTGTGGGATAATGGCAGCAACAATGTTACCAGAAAAATCACCAAACCCGGAATTTATGCTGTAACAGTAACCAATATTTGTGGAGTAAAAAGCGATACCATTGAAGTGAAATACCGAGATATCAATTGTCGTTTCTTTTTGCCTTTGGCCTTTACTCCAAATGGAGATGGGATGAACGACAGGTATACTCCATTGGCCTATAACTTAGAAGAAATGGACTACTCCATTTATAACCGTTGGGGTGCAGAAATTTATAGGGGCAAATTGGGCGACAATGGATGGGATGGCAATTATATGGAGGCATTTGCTCCTTCCGGAACATATATCATTAGTGTGCGCTACATGTACGATTTGGGCTACCGTCAGGTTCGTGAAACTGCATCTGCCAGTTTTGAATTGCTACGTTAATTATATTACCACCAATTTCGGAGTTCCCGAATGAACAAATTGTCCAACGATGGAATATTTTTCATTGGCGATATCCAGCAATCGGCAAACATTTTCAATTTGATTTGGGTCAACTGCGAACAACAGTCCACCGTTGGTTTGTGGATCCACGAGCCAAGGAAATGCATCTTGCTGAACCATTTCAATTTCCTGTTGATAGGCATTCCAATTTCGCATAGCATTGTCGGGCAATACAAATGAAGTTGCAAGATCTTTTGCTTCAGTAATAAGTGGCAATTTCAAAAATTCAACTTGTGCTGATAAATTGGCTGCACGGCACATTTCCAATAAATGTCCAGCCAATCCGAATCCTGTAATATCTGTCATGGCATGCACCGAATCTTCCGCACCCAACAATTGCCCGACTTGGTTTAAACCCAGAATATTTTTATGCAAAGCCGCAACTTGAACTTCCGAAATAATATTTCTTTTCATCGCAGCAGCCAACATGCCTGTGCCCAAGGATTTGGTCATAAAAATGGCATCTCCGTTTTGCGCAGTGCTGTTTCTTTTTAATTGGTGCTTTTTGCAAATACCCGTTACGGATAAACCCATCAAAGGTTCTGCCCCATCAATGCTATGTCCGCCGGCCAGTGGAATACCCGCTTTGGAACAAACATCAAAAGCCCCTTTTAAAACCTGCTTTCCAATTTCAAGAGGAAGCTTATCAATTGGCCAACTAAATACGGCATTGGCCATAATCACCTTGCCTCCCATTGCCCAAATATCGCTAAGGGCATTTGACGCAGCAACTGCACCATATATATACGGGTCATCTACAATAGGTGTAAAAAAGTCTACCGTTTGCAACAAGCAATCACCATTGCCCAAATCAAAAACAGAACAGTCATCAGAAAGGTCATTGCCCACCAATAAATTCGGAAATTCAGTATTATGGGTAAGACCGGTAAGCAGTTCTTTTAAAACTCCAGGATTGATTTTACAGCCACAGCCGCTGCCCTTGCTAAAGCCCGTAAGTTTCATTGCCTGTTCGTCCATCTGGCAAAAGTACGAACTACAGGAGTTGATGCAGTGAATTCATCGTTAAAATGGGTTAGTTCAACTTTTTTAGTACTATGTATTGCATATTACCAAGCTATGCACATATCTTTGCATTGTAAACATGGCAATAGAAAACACACAAAGTCAGATGAGGAAAGGAATACTGGAGTATTGCGTGCTCTCAGTTATCGCCCGCGGGATGATATACTCATCGGACATAATAGACATTCTCACCGAGGCCAAGTTACTGGTTGCAGAAGGTACACTATACCCTTTGCTGAGCAGGCTAAAAAATAGTGGACTGGTGAGTTATCAGTGGGTAGAAAGCACCCAAGGTCCGCCGAGAAAATATTTTACAATAACAGAAAGTGGCAAACTTTACTTAAAAGAATTGGATGCTACTTGGGATGAGCTGAACCAAACCATTACAAATATTAAATCTACAAAAAAATGAAAAAAATAACCACCATCCGCCTTGGACACTATGTACTTACCATAGACGAAGATGCCGCAACAGAAATTGCGAATTATTTGGATGCCATTAAACGGCGTTATGCAACTGAGGAAAGTGCGACTGAAATTATTGGGGATATTGAAGAACGCATTGGTGAATTGTTGCAACAAAAACAAAACCAACAAAAACGCACTTACAATACTATAGAAGACGTAAAAGAAGTGATTTCTCAGATGGGGCCCATAAATTCAGAATCCACAACTGAGGGACAAGAGTCAAAGTTTAGTGGTCCAAAACGCTTGTATCGTGATCCTGAAAACTCCATAGTTGCCGGTGTTTGTGGCGGTGTGGCAGCGTATTTCGACATAGACCCCATTATCCCAAGAATAGGATGGGTGATTTCTGTTTTTTTGCTGGGTTTTGGCATTCCCATGTACATTATTCTTTGGATTGTAATTCCTGAGGCCAAGACCACTTCAGAAAAATTAATGATGCGCGGGCAAAAGCCCACACTTCAGAATATTGAAGACAATTTAAAAACAGAATTTAACAATTTAAGCGCAAAATTTAACAATCCCAGCACTCAAAATCGCATAGCGGGATTTTTAAATTCACTGTTTATTCCTTTGGGAAAAATAATGCAGTCCATTACAAAAATTATTTTTTCCATTGCGATGGCCACATTAATTTTTATTTTAATTACTGTATTGTTCAGTGTAACCACGAACACCATTTATTTGCAATCTTACCACATGATTCTGAATGGACAAGCCGGGCTCAATACCGTGTTAAGTGCAGCAGGTGATCCATTCTGGATTAAAATATTGTTTGTTGTTTTCCTGTTCTTAGTCATTTCTTTTTTTGGATTAATTGCATTTTCAAACTCCAGAAATAGGGATAGAATAAAATTACCTCGCAGGTATATTGGTTCAGCAATAATCGTTGCAGTTTTAATCCTATTTGTATTGGCATTTGATGGAATTAGGAATGTAAACCACCGCACCGAAAACGCAGTGTACAATGAAAATATTCAAGTTACGGGTGATACCTTGCTGTTGGATGTCCAAAATTTAAACACCGAAGAATATGGCTTGTATACCTTAAACGAATTTTTAGAAATTGTACCTTCTGAGACAGGTGAATGGCGAATTGAACAAAAAAATGTGAACTATGGGAAAAATGGATTCTCGGGCACAAAACGTGCAGAAAACACTCCAAGAATGTATGAAATAGCACCTGGACATATTACTTTAAAGCAAGGTGAAAAAGTTACAGATATCAAAAACCAGGGCATTCGATGGGTAAAATACGTATTGCATGTGCCTAAAGGAAAATCAATTAAAACGGGCAGCCAATTTCATTTTATTGAAAACAACCTTACCCCATTAAACGGCCCAAACCACACATTTACCATGGACAGCAGTGGCTATATGGCACCTTTAGTTTCAGCAGACAATAGGGTAAATCTTGAAAAATCTACAGAAATCATATCCATTGCAGGCTATATTGATGTTCAAATCATTCAATCTACCAGCAATTTTGTTGAATTGGTTTCCGGTCCTATTCTGGCAAACAGGCATTGGATACAGGCAAATGGCAACCAACTGGAAATTAAAGATGACAGAAACTGGTCTGGCACAGTTGACAAACCCTCGTATATAAAAATTTATGTAAACAGTCTGGAACGTGTGGAAGTGAGCAACCTTTCGAAAGTACACATGAGCAATTGGCAAGGAACCCGCTTGGATATTGCCCTATCTGGTGCATGTACATTCGATGGTAAATTGAAACTTAACACCCTAAAAACCAGTGTTGAGGGCGCTTCAAAATGCACATTGGAAGGAGAAGTTTCACAAATTGAAATAGAAGCAACAGGTGCATCCGTGTTTGATGGCAGCGAGCTCCAAAGTGAAATTGCTCAGGTTTCAGGCGATGGTGCATCCCTGATCCAAACATGGACCACAAAACGAATTGAAGGGGACTTAGATGGCGCTAGTAAGTTGAAGCTAAAAGGCAATCCCATACAATCAGAAATGGATGTAGACGGGGCCTCATCCATAGAAAAATTGTAAAAAATATATTGGGTGCTTGGGGGTGGTGCAGAAAAATATTGTGTTCAATATTGTAAACAGTTTGGCACGAGGTTTGAAAACTGTATACATGAAAGGACAACACATGAAAAGCAAAATCATTTTTACACTGGCCGCTGGCATTACAGCCCTCAGTACCATGTCTTTTGAAAAGAAAGACACGTATGCCAGTCAGAGTTTTACCTACAGAAAAATGAGCAACACCGCTTGGAAGGCAGGCGAAAAACTCACTTTCAGGGCCCACTATGGCTTAATCAATGCCGCAACAATTACCATGAGCATTGATGCCAGCACAAGCAAAATAAGCAACCGTACCGCTTATGCATTAAAAGTGGACGGCGAAACATTGAAAAGTTTTGACTGGGCTTATAAAGTGCGCGACAAATTTCAAAGTTGGATTGACAACGAATCATTGGCGCCTTTGAGGTATGCCAAAACGGTTCGTGAGAACAAATATTTTGATGAAGATTTGGCCATATATATGCACGACAAAAAGAAAATGCGCAATAGCGATGGAGAATTGGCCATACCAGTGTATACCCAAGACATTGCCAGTGTATTGTATTATGCCCGAAATCTCGATCTTCAAAATGCCACTTTAAACCAGCAATACCCCATAGATGTATATTTGGACAATAAGGTTTACAATTTGAATTTTACATATATCGGTAAAGAAACCATAAAAACAGATTTAGGCAAGATAAAATGCATAAAACTGCGTCCCAAATTGGTTGTAGATAGGGTGTTCAAAAGCGCTAACGACATGACAGTTTGGATTAGCGACGACGCGAATAAAATTCCGGTAAGGGTACAAACCGCCATTCAGGTGGGCAGTATTAAGGTAGATATTACCGGATACGAAAATTTAAAAAACAGTTTCTCCTCTTTGGTGAAATAAGTTGCCGACAAGGCAGAATAAAGATGCTTTTGTGTTTCCTTTCAAAGGGCCCCCAAATTGGGGGCTTTTTTATGTTATTCGTTATTTTTTATTTATTTTTGTGTTATGAAAAATATTTTTTTAACAATTTTTTCTTTCTTTTTCTTTAGTTCCTTTATTACTGTTCAAAATTCCTGGAATCCTCCAAAAAATTATGTTCTTAAAGATTCTGCAGATTACGACCTCTATGCCAGCGATATAGTTGCTGCTGCCTCTTGGATGGAAACTGCAAAATTCAAACCTTCTGACACCAAATGGATGCAAGCAGAAAAATTTGCTTTTCAATGGGGAAACGGTTCACCTAAAGTGTCTATTGCACTTACCGAAACTTTGATGAAAGAAGCCTGCAAGAAAAACAAAGAATTTATGTTTGTTTTTATGTGTGGCTATTGCGCAAACGACATTGTGACGCAGTACAATGCATCCGATTTAAACAACCATCTGGCAGGTTACAGATTGATTTTTAAAGTGTACCAAAACGCCGCAAAAAAATCCAAAGACAAAAAATTGGAAAAACTCATTGCTATGGACAATAAAAATGAGTTAAGCGAGTACATTGAAGCACGCTTGCCCAAACAGTAAGTTTTAATTTTCTCCTACATAGTCCCTGCGCACCCTTTGCGAAATTCCTGTAAAAATTTCGTATGGAATGGTATTGCACCAATCGGCCAAGGTTTGTACTGACAATTCTTTACCAAATACTTCTACCAAATCACCTTCTGTGCACTCAATTTCAGTTACATCGCACATTGCCATATCCATGCAAATACTTCCGATATAAGGTGCCGCTTTTCCATTGATTAAAGCATATCCCTTGCCATTCCCCAATGCCCTCCACAATCCATCGGCATAACCAATAGGGATTATAGCAATCGTCCGATTTGCGTCTGCTACACCCCGCCTTCCATAGCCCACACTTTCTCCCGCTTTAATAGTTTTTACCTGGCTTACAGTGGTTTTCAATGATATTACAGTTTCAATATCCCCATTTAAAATTGTGGAAGGATCAACTCCATAAAGACCAATGCCCAAACGCACCATATTCATGTGTGCCTGTTCGAATCTCAATATTCCACCTGTATTTGCAATATGGGAAATAAATGCATAACTCAAAATGGATTGCATTTGGGTGCATATTTCTGAAAATAATGCAATTTGATCTGAAGTAAATCCATCGTGCTTATCATCTTCAGAAGCAGCCAAGTGGCTAAAAACACTAACAACATGCACGTGGGAGGGCAAATTATTAAATTCAACAATATCTTTGGCTTCAAAACCCAGGCGGTGCATACCTGTGTCGAATTCAACGTGAACGTTTATTCGTTCGGCTTGAGACTTAAAATCTTCTAAACCTTTTGGGTTAAAAATAACGGGCTCTAAGTTGTATTCCAATAAAGCATCCAAATCATCAATGCCAGTATTCATTACCATAATGGGAGTATGAATACCTGATTTGCGAAGTTCTACTCCCTCATCGGCATAGGCCACTGCCAAATAATCTACACCGGCAAATTGCAGTGCCCGTGCTGCTTCAAACGAACCGCTTCCATAGCCAAATGCCTTAACCATTGCCATGATTTTGGTGCCAGGTTTTAGTTTGTTTCTAAAAAATGAAAAATTGTTTCTAATGGCATTTAAGTCTATTTCTAAAACTGTTTTGTGCATTTTTTTGCGCAACAATTCAGTTACTTTTTCCAACTTAAAGTGCCGTGCTCCCTTAATTAAAATTGCACTATTTTGGATATTTGCCAAGGCCCCACTTTGTATAAAAGTCTCTGTGTTTGCATAATATTCACCTGATATACCTGAAAAGCAAGTTCTATTATTGAACATTTGTTCGCCAATTCCAACCAGACGATTCACACGCTTAGCCTTAAGTATTTCGGCCACTTTACTGTATAAATATAAATTGTCTTTGGACGCTTGTTCTAAATCACTCAATATAACCATAGCAGGTTTATCGGGTGATTGGCGAATCATAAAATCAAGCGCTACTTCCAAACTATCTAAATCATTTGAGTAGCTGTCGTTGATAATGTAATTTCCGCTTTTGCCTTCTGTAAAAACCAGCCTGTTTTCAACTGGCTGAAGGTGATCAAACAAAGCAATATGCTCTGGATCCCAACGTTCAAATGCAGCAAGAGTGCACAAACAGGTCATGGCATTTTCCAATCCTGCTTTATCGGTAAATGGGATGCTTAATTTGTGGGTGGTAGCCCTATGAATAAATTCAATTTCCGTTGTATCCCCAGAGTTGTTTGCCTGTAAGATTCTAAAGGATGCTTTTTCAGAAAAACCCCAGCTGTAGGTTTTTAGCAAGGGGTTGGTATTTTTCAAATTTGCAATGCCTTCTGCTACTTCAGGTGCATCAGCGGGATAAACCACAACATCACAGTTAGAAAACAACTTCAATTTCTCTGCTACTTTTTGAGATTTTGAAATAAAATTCGCATCGTGTGAGGTTCCCAAATGGGTAAATATGCCCAAATTGGGTTGTATCATTTGGCGGAGCACTTCCATTTCATTGGGTTCTGAAATTCCGGCTTCAATTATGGCCAAATTGTGCTTCTTTTCTATACCCAAAATACTAATCGCCACGCCAATTGCACTGTTATATGACCTTGGACTTCGTGCAATTTCAAAATCTGATTTCAACAGTTGGTAGAGCCATTCTTTCACCACGGTTTTGCCATTGCTACCGGTAATTCCAATTACTGGGCATGTAAATAAATTGCGGTGAGATTTTGCCAATAATTGAAGTGCTGAAAGGGGATCCAATACTTTAAAATAATTGGCATCTTTATGGGTAATGAATTCTTCAAAACCATGAATGGGAATTACAAAATTTCTAACCCCTTTTTCGTAGGCATCAGAAATAAATTGAATTCCATTTCTGTTTTTGCCCGATAATGCAAAAAATAAAGAATTTGCTGGATTGCTCAGCCTTCTGGAATCGAATCCAATATTGAATATTTCAGCACTGGGGTTTGAAATAATGGCATCAGCCTGTAAAATATTTTGTATGTTAAATGCGGAATACAGCATTTATAGGTTTCGCAAATTTATTTCTGCGCTATCTCCAATATTCAGGCTATGCACCCCACCAATCAAGGTAGAGTCACTGCCTATTAAAGAATTCTCTAGAATCGCACTGTGCAATTCAGCATGCTGCCCAATGATGCTGTTCTTTACTACCGACCTTTCAATGATTGCATAATCTCCTACACTTACATCGGGACCAATAATGCTATTGGTAATTTTTGCATTGGGAGAAATAAACACGGGCGGAACAATAATATTGCCCTCATGCACTCCAACTGGCAATTCAGTTGGGTGGCTGCGCAATAAGGTTCTATTGGTTTGTAGAATTACGTCTTTCTTGCCACAATCAAACCAGCTATCTACATGAAAGGTTTTAAATTTTACACCTTTGGTAACCATACATTGCAATGCATCGGTTAGGTGAAACTCATTTTGAGTGCGGATTTCATTCTCTATATTGAATTTCAGGCATTCTTTTAAAACACCCGTTTCTCTTATGAAGTAGAGCCCTACAAGAGCTAGGTTGCTTCTGGGGATATTCGGCTTTTCCACCATTTGCACAATTTCACCTTCCTCATTGAGTTCGGCAACTCCAAAGTGCCTAGGGTCTTCTACTTTTTTTACACCGAGCATGCTTTGTTCACTTTGAATTACCGTTTTTAAATCTGCTTCAAAAATGGTATCCCCCAAAACGATAAGGATGGGCTCATTGTTGGACAATTCCTCATTGGCCAGCCATATAGCATGGCCGATGCCCTTTCCTAGAGTTTGGATTACGAAAGTGCTGTTGCAATCTTTATGGTGTTCGGAAATGTATTGCTCAATTTTATCTCCCAAATATCCAATTACAAAAACAAAATCATTTACACCGGCAGCCTTTAAACTGTCGATGATATGCCCCAAAATAGGCTTTCCCGCAACTGGAATAAGTGATTTCGGCTGTGTATGCGTGTGGGGCTTTAACCTACTTCCAATACCTGCAACCGGAATAATCGCTTTCATAATAGTTAGGCAAATTTAAGCATAAATCTGTTGCTTAAGTGTAATTCCTGCGCCATTTAATCTTTATTAAATCCTTAGAATGGGCATTCAGAATGGCTTCTGCACTTCGCCTTATTGCAACCACACCAAGAATGGCTGTATCTGAACAAACCAGTGGAATATTGGATTTGTCGGCAATTGAAATTTTTGCATCAATTAAAATATCGCTGATTTTTTTATGTCCATCCATCCCAAATACTGTCATTTTATCCCCTAGTTGAAACGAACGGATGGTAAGCGGAAATATAATGTTTATCATATCAAAATACCAAGAGGCTTTGTCGGAAAAATCCGGAGAAATTTCTTTAGATATTTCTAAAATAAAATCGCCATGATTTCCAATAAATGGTAGCGCATTTTCTTCAATAATTATTTGCTCATTTATTGAATTCAATTTCTCCAATATTCTAAATCCGCCATTTTCTGTGACCAATTTAAAACTACTTCCATAAAATTCTTTTCCATTTTGATTTGCGCCTAATATGCTCTGAACAACAGCAGCAGTGAAGCCCATTCGCAATAGTTTTCTCTTGAAAACAGATTTATGAGCAGTGTTTTGCAGGATGGTATTGCTTAATTTAACTTCATCCCTATTCCCAATTTGTAAATACCCATTCCAAACTGCATCATCTTGGGCCATTTTATTTGAAATATGGGCTCTAAAATCCCCAGACAAATCAAAAAAATCGGTTGCCAATTCTGGGCATATTTCCATAAGATCATTCACCACCCAATGTCTAATTTTATTTCTTAAATAATCTGTTTTTTCATTGCTTTTATCTTCACGCCATGTCCATTTATTTTGCCGTGCATAATGTTCAATTTGGCTTTTTGAAAAACGGAGTAGTGGGCGAATTACATGGCCGTTAATCAATGCAATTCCCTTAAATGCAACTTCAATATTATTCCTCAACAAATAAATAAAAAAATTCTCAAAGGCATCATTTAAATGGTGTGCTGTAACCAACCAATTGTAGTTGTTTTCAACTAGGGTTTCATTAAAAAAACCATACCTTAAATCACGGGCTGCCATTTGGGTGGAGAGGTGGTTTTCTGCAGCATATAAAAGGGTATCTGGCCTAAAAATATGAATAGGGATTTGGTGTTTGGTAGCAAATTGAACCACCAATTGTTCATCGGCATCACTTTCCTGACCTCTAAGGCCAAAATTCACATGCGCAATGCCGAATTTGAGTCCTTCTTGAAGGAACAAATTTGCCATAACCATAGAGTCTAAGCCTCCGCTAACTGCCAATAGAGATTTGCCTGTTGACAAGTCAACACCCTGTTCTTTTTGAAAGGTTTGCAAGGCCTGGCGCACTGCACAAAGGTATTTATTATGCACAAATTAAAGTGGGAATAGGCTTAAAACTGGAATATTTGCAACAAACACAAAGGTTGTTTTTAAGTAAGGGTGTATGGCGCGTTATTTGCAACTAAATTTGCGTACGGTATGAATAGGCCTAGTTGCATTGGTTTTTTTATGATTCTTATGGGAAGTTTTGGGCCGCTTATTTCCCAACCCATAAGCCTGTCTGCCGGAAAAATGAAGGGAATCAAACGTGATGGCAAGGAAATTCAACACCTTGAACAGGATGTGCGATTTGAGCAAAGTGGCAATACCGTATTTTGCGATTATGCCGATTACGATGTTCAGTCGGAAGAACTCACCGGTGTAGGCAATGTAAGGATTAGCAGCACAGATGGGGTAACGATTACGGGAAGCAATTTGGTTTTTAACAACAAAAACAAAACGGCCAGGGTAGCTGGTAATGTTACCCTTACAGATAAAGATATGGTGCTTACCACACCTTGGATCAATTACAATACGGAAAGCAAAATTGGATGGTATGGTGCAGGTGGTAGAATTGTAGACAATGAAATGGTGCTTACCAGTGGAACTGGCAGTTACAATCCCAACAACAAAATGTTGTATTTTAGAAAAAACGTGGTTTTGGTTCATCCGGAATATAAAATACTGGCGGACACATTGCAATACAACAGCGGCACTGGTACTTCCTATTTCTTTTCTTATACTGAAATTATCAGCGACAGCAATACCATACTTTGTAATTATGGAGAATACAATTCGCGCACTGGGAAATCTTATTTTACCAGAAATGCAGCCATATTGTCTAAAGAAAATATTATTCGAGCAGATACCCTCGTTTACAATAAAAATACCGGTATTGGTGAAGCATATGGGCATTTATGGGTAAAAGACACTGTGCAGCGCATTACCATTTTTGGAAACAAAGGCTATTACAACCGCAAATCAAGATACACTCGGGTTACAGGCAAACCTTTGGCCCGCCAATATGAAAAAAATGGTGACAGTCTTATGTTGCGGGCAGATACCTTTATTTATACCGTAGATTCTGCACAAACCAGGCGAAGCCTTTTGGCCTTTAACCATGTAAGCATATGGCGGCCAGATTTTAGCGGAACCGCAGATAGCATGAGTTATGTATCAGAGGACAGCTTATTCAGGCTTTTTGGAAAACCGGTATTGTGGAATTCCAACACCAGGCTCAATGCAGACACCATGCGTATTTGGATGCGAAATTCCAAAATATCACTTATGGAAATGCGCAAGAACAGTTTTGTTGCCACTGAGGAAACCGGCAGTGAATACAGCCAAATCTCTGGTAAAAACATGGACAATTATTTTGGTACAGACAACAAATTGAAAAGTGTTTTGGTGATGGGCAATGGGCAGAGTGTGTATTACATCCGTGAAAAAGATTCAGCAGTAACAAGTGCAAACACAGTGATATGCGAAAATATGCGCATCAATTTAGACAGCAATAAAGTAACGGATGTGCGGTTTTATAAAAAACCCGAAGGCATCATTTATCCACTGGCAGAGTTGCCGGAGGCTAAAAAAGTGTTGCCTGGGTTTGTATGGGATGAGGAAAACAGGCCAATGGCAGAAAACTTTGTTCCCCCGTTCAACATTCCAGAGTTGCCTAAAAAAAGAGAAGAATCCAAACCCTCTCGCAAACGAAATTGATAGATTAATCGTTTATTTACCACATTCGACCGCTGAAACTGTAACTTTAAGGTTGGATAACCGTTTTTTTGTAACACAACG
>JADYZD010000223.1 GCA_020853295.1 Bacteroidia bacterium
GGTAAGTTTGATCCTTTTACCAAAAAAATGAGTTATACTTTGCCTCCTTTGGCACAAAAAGGACAGTTTTTTATTTTTGATGAAAGCAAAATTATAGACCTTTTTAATACCGATTGTATTGGTGTAAAAATGATAGATTACAGCAAATTGTTGGATGTAAAAAACCAGTATTTAATGATTACTTCTTCTGTGCTGAATAGCAGTCCGAAAGAAGAAATTAAAGAATATGTCAATACCTGGTCTACCCGTTATAATGTGTCATTAAATTTAATTGAGGATATATACAATTCCTTTAGTTACGGTATTCCGCACCCTTTGGCAGTGCGTAAATTTTGTAAATATATTTTGGAAAATTCGCCCAATAACAAACCCCAATATTTGTTGCTTTTGGGCCGTGGGTATGATATGCGCTTTAATAGGGGTGTAGAAAATTATGCTCTTGTTGGCAATTATCAATTTAACCATATTCCTGCAATTGGGACTCCCGTTTCCGATAATTTTTACACCTCAGGATTGGATGGAACCGCAGATGAACCGGCCATTCCAACAGGTAGAATTCCTGCAAATACCTCCGATGAAATAGGACATTATTTATTTAAACTCCGTGGATATTTAAATACCTATTCCACGTACGATCCATGGCAAAAAGATGTTTTGCACCTTTCAGGAGGTGGCTCCGCTTCACAAGCATTTATCATCAAAGGAAAACTGAAGTATTTAGAGAAATATCCCATTGGCGATCCATTTGCAGGTAGGGTGTTTTCATACGGAAAATCAGCAGGTGGTACAGTGGATGTGAATTTTAGGACAACCATTCAAAATCACATCTCAAATGGTGTAAATTTGGTGTCCTTCTTGGGCCATGGTAGCCCTACAGTTACCGATATTGATGTGGGAAATCCTGATGATTACAATAATTTGAATAAATATCCGATTTGTTACTTTAATGGTTGTCAGGTGGGTAACGTTTGTGTGCCTTTGCCGTACAATTTAAGGGGTATGGGTGAAAAAATGTTTAGGGCCCAGAAACGGGGAGCCATTGCGTTTATTGGACAAACCACAACCAGTGAATTGTTCACGGTTTCCAGGCAAATGGAATATTTTTACAAACAGTATTTTGATTCTGTTCCCGATAAAACAATAGGAAAAGTAATTAAATATTCGATAAAGAATTTTCAAATTCCAAATAGTGAATTGACCCGAATGCATTGCCAAACTTTATTTTTAAGTGGCGACCCTGCATTGCCAATTTTTTATCCTGCATTGCCGGATTTTGCAGTGAACAATACCAGCATTTTTCTTGATCCGCCAAATGCCATTGCACTGCAAGATTCGTTTAGAGTGGGTGTAATTATTAGCAATTTGGGTAAAGGTGTTAAAGATTCTTTTACCGTTCAATTGGGTAGAATTTATCCCGATATTTCTACTAAAAGATCTTACTCACAAAAAGTAAAATTAACCGGATTGGTGGATACCGTTTATTTTGTAATTCGCAGTAAAGACAAAGCTGCTGCCGGCGACAATACCTTTAATGTGGGATTAAATGACGAAAAAAATCCTGTTGAATATACCTACGATAACAACTATGCTACAACTAAGTTTTACATGCCAGCAAATGGGTTGAATTTAATTACGCCCAGCCGGTTTGCAATTGTGGGAACGGATAGTGTAGAAATGGTGATTCAGAAATCAGATTTGTTTAAAGAAAGCGATGACTTTTATGTAGAAATTGATACCACGCCTTGGTTTAACAGTTCATTGTTACAAAGCCGTGAACGCGATAATTCCCCAATCACAGCAGGTGTAATTGCACAGTGGAAAGTCCGTTTGCCTTCTTTACGTGATACCCAAGTTTATTTTTGGCGTGCTAGGGTAAATGTTGCTGGCAATCAAGGTGGCAATTGGTCCATGCGTTCGTTTACATATATCAAAAACCACCGCGAGGGTTGGATGCAGAATGTACATTGGCAATATGAACCTGGAATTTCCTCTAACGATTATTCCACATTAATTGTTGATTCAGCAGAAAATTCATTGGTATTTTCTAAAATAAGTAAAAAAATATACATCGATTGTAATTATCAAAAAACGTCCAACCTTGGAATAAAGGAAACCGGTTTTGCGGGACAAGATTTGAATTTTGGAGTTTGTACAGGAAGTGGTTTGGTGGTGATGATTTGGGACAAAAGAAGTTTATCCCGAATTTATGTTGACCGAACCAAGCTTGAGCCCAGTTGCCAATGGGGTAAAGCTTGGAAGGCTTTTGGTTACGGTGATGATTACCAATTGTATTATGCATTCCAAATGAGTGACCCTTTGCAGAGAGCAGATTTTGTAAAACTCATCAATTTGATGCCTGACAGTACCTATGCAACAATTTACACCCGCTACCATTCAGATGCCCAACTGTGGGACCAACCGGTTTTTGATGCTTTGCACAAAATTGGTTGCACCTCTTTCGATACCTTAACCAACCGAACCCAAGACGCCATGTTTGTGGCCCTAGGTAAAAAAGGCTGGTCACCCGGCGTTGCAAGGGAAGCAGTTGTTCATGGTGGATATGTGCAGCTGGAAGCAGAAATGATAGGTGATGCGGATAAGGGATATATGTTGTCAGAAAATATTGGTCCCACCAATCAATACAATAGTATGATTTTTAGGCCAGTAGTTTCAAACGATAAGTCAATTAATGAAACTGATGAATTTACAGTTGATGTGCTTGGAATAAAAGCAGATGGCTCTTACGATGTCATTAAAAGCAAAGAAAGAATTACCAATACTTCTTTGAATTATATTTACACTGGCAAATATCGTTTTATTAGGTTGCGCGCCAATGTTGAGGATTTGGCGGGGAGAACAGCTCCCAATTTGCTCAACTGGAGGGTAACGCATGATTCAGTTCCTGAAGGTACTTTATACCCTGATGCGAAGTACCAGTATGAATTTCACTCCGATACGCTTTATGAAGGCGATACATTTGTGTTGAAAGTGGCCTTTAAAAACATTAGCAAAGTAAAATTTAGAGACAGCATTAAAATGAATTGGTCATTATCCCAAAAAATTACCAGAGAAGTGCTGCTTTCTGATACCTTTAAATTTACTGCTCTAGGTCCGGATAGTTTTTTTGTATTTAAATTCAAATACCCCACGCTGGGATTAAATGGACCTTATGGTTTGCAACTGTCTGTAAATACAGATTATGCGCAGCCCGAAAAAACATTGGTAAACAACAGTTCACTTATTAATTTCTACGTACTTAGAGATATAATGAGACCTGTATTGGATGTCACTTTTGATGGGCGCCACCTAATTTCTGGAGATATTGTTAGCGCCAATCCGGTAATTGCTATAACCAGTAAGGATGAGAACAAATTCTTGTGGCAAACCGATACTTCTACTTTTGATGTATTTATTAAAAAGCCTGGTGCCGCAGATTTTACCATTGTAAAGCCGGGTACCGAAGCTGTTTTTTATCCCGCAACAAATAAAAACAACCAAGCGAGAATATAGTACAAACCAGCTGATTTGCCTAGTGGCACCTACACTTTAAAAGTGCAGAGCCGTGACTTTAAGCAGAACAATGCCGGTGTGCAGCAATATGAGGTGGATTTTAATGTAATACGTGAACAAAGCATTACGCATTTCTATCCGTATCCAAATCCATTTACAAGCTCTATGCGCTTTGTTTTTACACTCACTGGCACTTCTGTACCCGATGCGATCAATGTGAAGATAATGACCGCGGAAGGCCGTGTGGTGAAAGAGTTGAATAAAGATGACCTTGGCGATATTCACGTAGGCAATAACATAACCCAGTGGGCTTGGGATGGCACCGATCAATATGGCGACAAGTTGGGCAATGGGACTTATTTTTATAAAGTAACCGTAAAATCAGGAGGTGAAGAAGTGAAGTTGCGCGAATCCAAAGGTGATGGTTCCTTTAAGGAGCAAGTGGGTGTAATTTATTTGATGCGTTAAGCATACTGTGCTTAATTTCGCGGCATGAGTTGGCAGGACAGCCTGAAGCAACGCTGGAAACTAAAGTCAGTTGCACAGGTTTGGATAGTGTTGTTGGTTTTTGCCCTTACAGGCACAACAGTGGTACTAATTAGGCGTTTTTTAAAAGGCAATTTTGATTGGGCCCACGAAAAGTGGTTTACGTATAGTTACTACTGGTTAATTCTGCCATTTTATAACCTGATGTTGCTGATTTATGGTTTTATCTTTGGTAAATTTCGGTTTTTTTGGGAATTTGAAAAGCGATTTTTCAATAGAATTGTTGGTTTATTTAAAACAAAAAAGAATTCATGATCCTAGAAGCTGATGTGCTTAAAGCACTTTCGAATGTAGATGATCCCGATTTGCACAAGGATATCGTTACCTTGGGAATGGTGGAAAAACTCCAAATTGATGGGTTCAATGTGGCTTTTGATTTGGTGCTTACTACACCCGCATGCCCAATGAAAGACATGATTGTAAATGCCTGCAAAACAGCATTAAGGGTAATGGTACACAATGATATTGTTCCCAATATTCACGTCACCAGCAGGGTTTCTTCCTCCCGTCCTACGGGTGAGGTTTTGGCCGGAGTTAAAAATATAATTGCAGTAGGCAGTGGTAAAGGAGGAGTAGGTAAAAGCACTGTTACAGCCACTTTGGCAATAGCATTGCAACGCAGCGGCGCCTCTGTGGGTGTGCTTGATGCCGATATTTATGGACCCAGTATTCCCACTTTGTTTAATGCCCACGAACCGCCAGAAATGAAAATGGTAGGAGAGAAGCAAATTATGATACCGGTAATAAAACAGGGTATAAAACTGCTGAGTATTGGTATGATTACTTCACCCGAGCAAGCCATTGTGTGGCGTGGACCCATGATTTCAAGTGCCTTTAAACAGTTTATAAACGATGTGGAATGGGGCGATTTGGATTACCTTATTATTGATTTACCACCGGGTACAGGGGATGTACAACTCACCCTAGCACAGTTGGTTCCGCTTACAGGGGCAATAGTGGTAACAACCCCTCAAGAAGTGGCTATGGCCGATGCTCGCCGCGCCATTTCTATGTTTAAAATGCCAGCCATTAAAAAACACATATTGGGTGTGGTAGAAAATATGGCTTGGTTTGAACCAGAAGATGCACCAGGCAAGCGCTACCATATATTTGGTAAAGGTGGGGGAAGAAAGTTGGCAACCGAACAAGAAGTGCCTTTTTTGGGCGAATTGCCTTTGGTTTCATTAATCCAACAACAATCGGATGTGGGTACTATAAACCCAGATTCTGAAAGCTTTTTGCCCTTTATGCAGTTTGCTGAAGAAGTTGCAAGGCACATTAGTATGCTGAATTCTGAGAAAATGGCTAAATTCGCAGAACAATGACCGCAACATCCCTCTTGAATTCAAAAATCATAGATGCTCTTGAAACCATTCGCCCTTACCTACAGGCCGACGGGGGAGATGTGGAATTGGTAGAAGTGTCGGAAAATGCAGACGTGGTTTTAAAGCTTACAGGCGCATGCAGCTCTTGTGAAATGAGTGAAATGACCATGACTGCCGGCATAGAAGAAACTTTGAGAAAAAGTATCCCCGGTTTAGGTAAAATTGTTGCTATTAAAGAATAATTACCCTTTTCGTTTTTATGCCTTAGGTCAATTCCTGGGCGTGTTTCTTACCGCTTTTGTAGTTACTGCGCTTTTTCACCAACAATTGATGTTGTATGGTTTGCCTATAACTGGCAACACTTGGTGGTTGTCTTTAGGGCTTTTTTGTTCCATTATGCTCATTTATAGTGTAGACCATATACGGGATATTAAGGTACTTCATACATCAAAGAAAAATAATGAAAAATTGGTTTTAGGCTATAAAATTATTGTCATAATTACCCTATCAATTATTGGTTATTTGGGTGTGGTTCATTTTAAAAGCTTATTGAATTTAAAGTTATTGTTGGTGCCTATAATAGGATGTTTGTTCTATGTTTTAGAAAGGCAATTAAAGCAATACTATATTCGGGGATTAAAAGAGCTACTGATTTCACTAATAGCTTCATTTACCATGATGCTTCCTTTTTTGTATCATACTTCTATAGACGGGGTTTTAGTGTATATGTTTAGAATGAACATTCTAATTATATTGAATCTTTTAATTTTTGCATATTTTGAAAAAGAGAAAGATGATGCTTTGGGATTTAGAACTGTTTTATTTCGTTTTAATATACAAAAAAGTTATAAATTTATTTTAATTCTCAGTGTTTTATTTAATACAATAATATTGGGTGTATTTATTGCAACTGGAACAGGCTTGGGTTTTGTATTGGCCAGTATATCTTATTTGATCATGTTATTGGGTCACAAATGGTTTCAACAAAATGGGATTTACCGTTTTGTTGCAGATGCTTTGCTCTTGCTACTTTTGATTTAAACGGGACAGTTGTTTGGGCTCTTTTGCAAATCAGGAATGCCAATTTACAAGAACGAAGAAAAAATTGAAGGTATTATAAGCGACCGTTCATACCCTCATTCCAATGGGTTTCACAGCGTGCTTCATAGATATCAGCGTGTCCAATTAATATTTGTGAATCGCTATCGCTGTTTCGGTAAGTTTTGTCTGCTGTTTTCCCGCAAACCTGGCATTTGGCCGTGAGTTTGATGTGGTTGTTTGCCCATTTTTTCAATTCAGGCATCGGTCCAAAATCCAAATCCTTAAAATCTTTATCAAGCCCTGCCGCAACAACCCTGATGCCCTGCAAGGTAAGGTCGAGCACCACACCCGTAATATTGGAGCCCAAAAACTGTATTTCATCTATAAATACTTCTTTAACTTCTGAAGATATTAATGGATACAATTCTTCTGGTTTGGATATTCTATGTCCGGGCAATTGCAGGCCTGTATGGCTGTGGATGTGATGGGCCACATACCTGTTATCCATCAAGGGTTTTACTGCAATTTTTTCAGAAGTAATACACTCGCTGTAATTGTACAGTTCAATCAATCGGGTGGTTTTTCCCGAAAACATGCAACCAAATATTAATGTAAAATCACGCATTTTGCCTTCACTTTCGTAATTTGCCGCCGGTTTATGCAAAACGCCATTTCAAATAAAATCCGACTGCTGCTTAACGAGCTTGCAATATTAAATCAACCTGATATGTCAGGGGGAAAATTTATCTACAATTCTGAAATTTTAAAGAGAATTAAATCCCTTTCATCTGAACTGTATTTGCTTTCTGATGCCTCGCTAGACGATACTTTGAAAATTGTGGAAGTGGAGAAATCTGAGACCGTGGTACATGCTACATCTGCAGAGCTACAAGTTTCGGCTCCAGTTGTCGAAACAAAAGAGAATATCGAAATTCCACCTACTCCGCCTGAACCCATTCTTGTTGAGGAGCCCGTTGTTGTGGAGCCCATCCCAGCGGCAATAGTAGAAAAGACTGTAGTTGATATTCCTACGCCAGAACCTGTTGTAATTGTGGAACCACCAGTAGTTACACCTGCTCCACCTCCAGCAATTGCAGAGCCTGTAAACACTATTGAATCTGTTAGTGCCAACCAGAGGTTTGAAGGGAAGATTTCCATTACACGCAAATTTGAATACATCAACAATTTGTTTGGAGGCGATGCTACTGCTTTTACTGAGTTTTTAAATAGAGCTGCTTCCTGTTCTGATGTTTCCGCTGCGATTGATGTGTTTAATACCCATTATGAAGCCAGAAATTGGAAACGCAAATCTGAAACCGCCGACGATTTGAAGTCATTGATTAAGAAAAGTTTTTAATTCAAAGCAGCCTAGTCACAGTAGGGGATGGGTGCCCTCAGTTCTATACCATTTTTAAGGCCAACGCTTGCTTTGGCTTTGGGACTTTCAACAGGTTTGTATTCCCATTTAGAGCAAGTTGAAGTTGCCTTTTGGATGATTCCAATTGCCGCTATTGCTGCATTTTGCAGTCTTTGCTTTTTTAACCTAAAATGGAAGCGGGTTTCGGGTTTTATGTTGATGCTTGCTTTTGTCTGCGTAGGTATTACACTTTCGGTTTATTCTCAAAAAATTTATGCAAAATCATTTTTTTCAAACTCAGGGAAATGGTCGCATTTGAAATTGCGTTTGACAGATGAACTAAATTCAAAAGCAAACAGTTGGCGTTGTTTGGCTGAAGTGCTTACAGCTACTGATTCTGCGGGCATGGAATACCAATGTTCTGGAAATGTGATTGTGTATTGGCCCATGCGTTCCAATGCGGGCATCCCTGCCGTAAAATATGGAGACGAAATTTGGGTTGAAAACCGGGTTTTGCCCATGCCATCAGCTGCTTTTCCTGAAGATTTTGATTTTAAAGCGGTAATGCGGTACAAAAATGTACAGCACCAGTTGTTTTTACCCGCAGGATCCTGGAAAAAAACAGGCAGTTCGCCCAATTGGTTGTTCGGTTTTTCATATGCCTGTAAAGCAGCAATTATTTCAAAACTAAAAAGGGATTACAATCCGGAAACAGCAACGCTTTTGGCATCATTGCTTCTGGGACAAAGGGCTGAAATGGACCCCGAAACTTTGAAGGAATTTTCGGCTACAGGTACCATGCACATTCTCGCCGTTTCTGGTATGCATGTGGGTTTGATCTACATGCTATTGGTGTTGCTTTTTACGTTTAAAAAACAAGCCCAGAAATTGGCCTGGTACCAAGCCGTATTGGTGCTGCTGTTTCTGTGGGCTTTTGCATTGGTAACAGGACTTTCGGCATCTGTGGTACGGGCAACAATAATGTTTTCTATTGTTGAAATTGGCCGGTCCTTGTTGTACAGACGTGGAAATTTGCTCAACTCTCTTTTTGCGGCAGCCTTTTTTCAATTGTTGTTCGACCCATTAAGTTTGATTGACGCAGGCTTCCAATTGTCGTACCTTGCAGTTCTGGGCATTGCCATTATTTACCCCATGTGTATTTTATGGTATGTACCGAAAACAAAATTCTTGTTTTTGGTGTACCAATTGGGGATTATGAGTATCAGTGCCACCATTGCCACCCTTCCTGCCACATTGTATTATTTTCAGAGTTTTCCTATTTGGTTTATCCCTGCCAATATTTTGGCGGTACCCTTGTCTACGCTTACCATTTATCTGGTAATAGCAGCCTTATTGTTGAGTTGGGTGCCGCTTTTGGGTAAGATTTTAATATTAGCCGTTACGTTTAGCGACCAACTCTTAATGTATTCAGTCCATGTTTTTGGATCCTTGCCATCAGCGAGTATCACTGGTATTTTTTTGGACGATATTGAAGCCTTGATATTGGTGCTTATCATGCTGTTTGCTCTGATGTACCTGCATTCTTTTCACAGAAAATGGCTGTTTTTAACTGTTGGGGTGTGTTGTTTGAATTTGGGTTACATCATTGTCAAAAATCACAAACAGGGAGTTGCCAAACGCATCATCATGTGTGAACTTAAAGGGGAGATGTTGGCGGTGCTCCATCATAACCGTCAGTTGAAAGTGATAAGTGCGCCAATTTCCCAAGGCAAAGCCGACAGTTTGTTCAAATATTTTGGAAAGTATTGCACCAAATACCAGATTAAGAAGGTGGAATGGAGCATGATGAACAAACCATATATAGCGGTTGCTGAAATTTTAGGCGAACAAAGAATCCAGTCTAAAAACAATGATTTGGTGGTGATGCAGTCCTGGGTTGGAGATTTGCCAAAAATAGACCACACCGTTTTTGTTCGAGAACGCGATGCCAAATATTGGGAAGGCCAAGTGCCACATGTGCATTCAATTCGAAATACGTTTTTTATAATGGAATTGTAACTGGTTCTGGTTATCTGTTAATAACGGGTTATGTATTAACTCTCGAAACCAAAAATTACAATTGAGTGACAAACGAATATTTGGTTCCTTTGGAAATGGAGATGGCTTTATTAAAATGTACGTTATCAATACGATAAGTTGATTTTGTCTATATGAAAATGAATAAATAATCGAATAAATCTACTGAAAATGGTTTCTAAAAGTCCCCATTTTGAGGCATTGCGACAAGTTTTTTTACCTTATTTAAACACATTGTAAATTTCAAATGAACATTCAATATATTTGTGATTCAAAAATGTTCACCATATGAAACAAACATTACAAACTAAACTACGCAGAATCGGCAAAAGAGTGGGACTAACCATCCTTGCATTTGCTGCATTGTCTGTGTCGGCTCAGATGAGTGGTTCTTACACCATTCAATCTGGTACAGCCACCGCAACCAACTTCACCGATTGGACGTCGTTCTCTCAGGCATTGCAGGGTATTACCCGTAATGACGGAGGTGCTACACCTGCAGGTGGAATCAGTGGCAATGTCACTGTGGATGTACTTAGCAGTCTAACTGCTGATACAACCGTTCGATTTCCACAAGTAGCAGGTATGTCCAGCTACAGTATCACCATCAACGGAAATTCTAACACATTGACCTACGCAAAGCCTTATGAGGTTATTTCTTTTACTGGTGCTGACTACGTAAAAATTACAGGTCTTACTATTGTAAACAGCCATCCTACCAATGCTATTGGTATTCGTTTTTCTAATGCGTCTGATTACAATACTATTGACAAATGTAATATTCAGTTCAGTGGTATTACCACTAGCACTACTGCTGGCACTAGGGCTTACATCGCTTTTGCAGCATCAAACACTGCAATTTCAACTGCAAGTACTGTAAGCAATGGTAGTTTTAATACCATTAGTGGTTGTAACATGAAAACCACCAACAGCAATAGCCCTGGTCCTGGTTATGGTATCAGTGTAATGGGTAATACTTCTAATTACACCAGCACTGCTTCTAACAACACCATTTCTGGCAATACCATTGAAAACTTTGCCTACATGGGTATTGTAAATTTCTATGGTAATGGCAATCAAATTAATAACAATGACATTAGCAGGAAGAACGCTACCTCATATAACTGTAACTCTACACTTATTGGTATTTATAGCGTTTATAACTATTCAACTAGCCGTCAATTGCAAGTGAATTCTAATAACATTCACGATTTGCCCCACGTTGGTGCAGTTGCTACATCTGCACCAACTACTGTTAACTGCACATATTTGTGGTACAACTATGGTACTACCAATTCGCCTTTTCAGGTAGATAAAAATACCATCCAAAACATTTATTGTAATGGTAACTTGTATATGGGTAGAAACGATTACAATCAAAATTACGAGTATACCAACAACTATATTAATAGGTGTTTTGTTCCCATTTCTACTTCACGTGCTTATGCAAATCAAGGTGTATATAGCTACGGTAGCTTAAACTATAAAATGAATGGCAATGTCATCGAAAATTGCCAAGGTGGTTACTACTTTTATGGTTTGAGGAATGAGTATCCAAATACTTCTTCTACACTTGCTGAAATGAATGACAATACCATTCAGAACAACTCTAAATCTTATTACTATGTTTATGCTTTAAGGGCATATTACACCCAAAACAATGCAGCTTATCCTGTTAAAATTCAAGGCAACAAAATCTTGAATAACTCTGCAGATTACTACTATGTATATTGTATTTACAACTACTACTATGGTAACTACGATATTTCTAGAAACATCATCGCGGGTAATAAAAACAGCGGTACTGTAGGTTATGTATATGGTATTTACAGCTATCAGAACTACAATACCAAAATCAATAGCAACCTTATTCACAGCAATGGTGGTTATTACGGTACTTATGGAATTTACAGCTACTACGGTAGTTCCAATAACTACAGCTTTGAGTGCCGTCAGAATACAGTTCAAATGGACGGTTCTAACAGCGGTTATGCTTACCACGACGGATATGGCTTGCAATTGTTGAACTACTACCACCCTAACCAATCAGTTGTTGGTAACATCATCGATATCCAAAACAGTTATGGTGCTACGATGTCCGCTAATAGCTATGTTACTCCAAATGCATTTACCCAATGGGACTATAATACCTACCACTATAAAAATATTTCATACCAATATTGGAATGCGATTTCTGGCTCTGCTACCGATTTTGCAGGTTGGAAGGGTCTAGGTCTTTGTGGTAAAAACGAATATTTTGCTGACCCCAAATTCCGCAACAAACCAACTGATTGGAGTAGCGACATTTTTGAAGACCAAAACAATGTACCTACGGTTGCGAGCAATCCTCTAGATTTATTGGGTAACCCAAGAAATGTAGTGAAATCTGACCGTGGTGCTGTTGAAAGTACTTTGGATATTGAAGCAGTAAGCACCAACTTTACTGTACCTGCCAGCGTATGTGCGGGTTATGAAGTAAGTGGTGGAACTACCATTACTGTTAAAAGCAAGTATTTATACGATACAGCCTACAACTTTAATGTGGCTTATGCTGTAAATGGAGGTCCTAAAACAACTGAAATGGTAACTTCCAAATTGTTGAACAATGGACAAGCTACAGTTACATTTAGCAAAGGTTTGAAATTGAACCAAGTAGGTACAAACCGCATTGCTATTTTTATTGATATTCCAGATGACGTCCGTAGCAATGACTCGTTTATTTTTAATACTACCGTAAAGCCAGCACCAGGTGGAGCCAAGTGGAACTTTAGCGCTACTCCAACCAAAACCATTTATCAAGTGGGCAAACCCAATGATGTAACTATTATTGGAGAAAAAGTGATTTACGATATGAACCCGCCACGCGCATACTCTAATACCGATTACAATACAAATTGGACTGCAACAGCGTATGCTACGACTTCTAATGGTGCTTCAATTTCTGGTGCTACTATTACCAAAAACCCATCAGCTAGCAATAGCTTGGAGTATACCTTCCAAACCAGCAATGCAAGCTTGGAAGATAGCATGATCACCTTGTACCTAAAGGTGACTGACCTTACCAATGGTTGTGATACTATCGTAAAACGTAATGTATTGATTTATCCAACTATCAAACCTGACTTTACCTTCCCAGCAAAAATTTGTAACGGTGATTTGGTAGAGTTTGACAATACCTCAACTGTAAAAAGCGGTAACATGGAATTTGAGTGGGATTTTGGCACAGGCAATCCTAACGACATTACCTCAGCACCAAATCCAGTATTTGTATTCCCAACCTTGGGTAACTTTACTGTAACCATGAAAGCACGTACCTTGCCTTATGGCTTTGAGGTAAGCAAAAGCTACACAGTAACAGTAAGCCCAATTCCAACAGTGAAATTCACCAAACAAAATGCTTGCGAAGGCCTTGACTTGGTATTCACCAACCAAACCACTCCAAGCAACTCTACTTATGTATGGTCATTTGGCGATAACACTACCTCAACTTTAACCAGCCCCACCAAGAAGTATGCACAAACAGGCCAATACACAGTAACCTTGAAAGCAAACTTGAACGGTTGCATAGCTGAGTTGAGCCAACGCGCCTACCAGTTTGACAAACCAAAAGCAAACTTCAATTTGCTAAGCGGCAGCTGCGATAACGACAATTTCGTATTCGAAAACACCAGCACCATTAAAAATGGCTTGTTTGGTAACAGCTGGGATTTCAACGACGGTACAGTAAGCACCGAAGATGCCCCATCACACATGTTTACTAGCGCAGGTGCAAAAAATGTAAAATTGACTACAACTTCAGAGTTTGGTTGCACAGATAGCAAAACCTTGCCAATCAATGTAAACGAAAGCCCTAAAGCAGACTTTACAAACGACCCAGCATGTTCATTGACCCCAACCACCTTTACCAACACTACTCCAGTAGCGGGTAGCCCAGTAAAAACCTATGCATGGGATTTTGGAGATGGTACCACATCACCAGCAATGAGCCCAGTAAAAAGCTGGACAGCACTAGGACCAAAAGCAGTAATGATGACAGTAACCTTGAACAATGGTTGCAAATCTACCATTACCAAAAACCTAAGTGTGGGAGTACAACCGAATGTGGTATTCAATGCACAAAATGTATGTGCAGGTGATCCAGTAGTATTTGAGAACAACACCGGCTGGGCCCAAGGCGACATCGCCTTTAACTGGAACTTTGGCGACAATACAACCAGCACCAATAGCGACCCACAACACGTGTACACTACTTCAGTAACCAAAACCTACAACGTAACGTTGAAAGCATCAATTGCAGGTGGTTGCGAAGCAGAGTTGACCAAACCAGTAACAGTAAACCAAGGTCCAACAACATGCGACTTTATGAATGCACCAGATTACGGCTTTGGCTTCTACGGAATGAAGTTTGACCCCATCAACGGTGGTGGCAACCAACAAGTAGAAAACGGCGTAACCTACACATGGGTATTTGATGGCGGTGGAACTCAAAAAGGAGGTACTACCAGCTACAACTTCCAAGAAGATGGTAGCTACCAAGTAACCATGCGTGCAAGAGTAGA
>JADYZD010000224.1 GCA_020853295.1 Bacteroidia bacterium
CCTTAAATTCCCCTGTTTCATCAAATGTTTCCAGTTGTTCAGGCAATTTAATGTCCCTTTCGCAATAGGGCGAGTGTTCCAACAACTGACCAAAACTGTTTTGGTACCTTTTGGGTGGGTAAATCGGACTGGGAGATTCTACCACCAAAATGCGGTTATGGGTATCGTTAAAATGCAACTTGTAAATGGTGCCCCTGGGAATAACTACATAATCCCCATACTCAAATGGAATGCGGCCATACACCGATTGCATATAGCCCGATCCTTCATGAATAAACAACACCTCATCGGCATCGCTGTTTTTAAAGAAATAATCGTTGGTGCCGTATTTTGGCGCAGCCACGCCTATGCTTACATCGTTATTAACCAATAATACTTTTCTGCTTTTGATATAATCATCTTCAGCTGGGGTATTAAAGGTAATGTAACTGCGGTGCTGCATGTTTTTGGGCATGGCAATTTTGGGCTCCACACTCCACTCCTTGCCTATGGATTTCACCATGGTTGGCGGGTGGGTATGGTAAATAAGGCTGTAAATGCTATTAAAGCCCTCGGTACTTACCAATTCTTCGGAATACAGTTCTCCGTTGGGTTTGCGAAATTGTGTGTGTCTTTTGCGTGGGGTGCTGCCGAGTTTGTAGTAAAAAGCCATGTATGTTGTTGCTTGCGAATTAAACGAAGCGCTGGCAAATTTCGCAATTCTAAAGGATAAATAATTCACAGCTTTGGACACTGTGTTGCAAATGCATGCACATGCCATCCGAATATTTTAATATCAAGGAGTTAGGATAGCGAAAATTTGAGTAAAATGTACTAAATTCGCATTAAGGAGGTACTGATTTGGCAAACAAATTACTTATTACATGCGTATTCCTGCTCAGTTTAGCATCTTGTAAAAAGAGTGAAAACATACTGGTGGATGGAAACGTACCACCCAATTACCGCAGCATTCCAACCATTATTGTAGAGAACTATGTAAACCGGTTGTTTATCGATTTGTTGGGCCGCGAAGCCACAGATGTTGAACGGACCGAACGCACCAATTTTCTAAAGAAACATGATTTGTCAATGGCTGCCCGCGACTCTATTATTCGTTTTTTGCAGGAAGACAGCACTTACCATGAGGGCGACTCATCCTACCGACATGCATATTACCAGCGATTGTACGACCTATCTAAGGCCCGCTTTTTAGAAGGTGCTTCGGATGATGAAATTGCCCAATCCATTGGCATACTTGGCTTTTCAATTACAGTTGCCAGACTAGAAGGTGATAGCATAGCGGTACATAGTGCACTTGCTTCTATTAAGAAATACAAAGACATCCTTATAAGCAAAATGCGCTACAGACAAGGAGTTGCTGGCTATGAAGAAATGTGCGCAGCGATGATGAACAACGATATTTACGACCAAATCAATATGAACAGTTTCAATTTTGTAATTGCTTCATTCGATGATTTGTACAGCAGAAATCCTACACAGGATGAGTTTAACCGTGCTTATGAAATTATAGACAAAAACAAACCTGCCGAATTGTTTGGCAAATGGGCGGCCAATAAAAATGAATATTGCAACCTGCTGACCCATGCACCCGAATTTTATGAGGGCCAAATACGGTGGATGTATTACGTGTTGCTTCAGCGCGAAGCCACCTCTCAAGAAGTAATCAACCTATATTCCAACTATGTACTTTCTAAAAACTTACAGGAAGTGCAATTGAGGATTTTAAAATCAGACGAATATGCGCAATTTACAAGGTAAAATAATTATAGGATTTGCGGCCATGCTGTTGTGGCAAGCTTGCAGCAAAGAAAAAAAGGTGACTTTTGGTGTAGTACCCGAGGTGGTATATGAGGATAAGGCACGCAAAAACAAGCGCAAAAGCGATGCGGAATACATTTCTATATTGTATACCAATTTGTATCAGGTGCCCATTTCACCCAACCAATTGTACAGAACCCAAAACACCATTTTTAGCATAGGCGATAGGAATGTGGCCAGTGAATTGGTGCTGAGCAATTATTTCAATACCCAAACCCTTAAAATCCCTACCAATACTGATATGCGCAGCAATATCGACAGTTTTGTAACCAACACTTACAAGCGGTTTTTCTTGCGCTATCCCAGTGAGGGAGAGAAGACTTTTTTCAAAAACTACATTACCAACAACAACAATGTAACTGTTGAAATGGTGTACACCGCCTTTGCCAGCAGCGACGAATACCAATACTATTGAGCCATGAACAGAAGAGACTTTTTTAAGAAGGCGGGAATTGCCACAGCTGGTGGAATCGCATTGCCAAACATACTTCCCAGTGGGCGCTTGTTTGCAAAAACCAATGCCCCAAAAGCTGAATACGTTGTTATGGTAATGTTTGCTGGCGGCGTAAGACAACAAGAAAGCGTTTCGCAGCGGTACTTGGAAGACAGTCAAGACGTAGCAGGTGGTGCGGGTAACATCATGCCCAACTTGTTTAAAGGCCCCTTGCCCAACAAAAAAATTGTTTTTGGCACCAATCCTGGCAATAACCAACCCGATGGCTCTGAACCCATTCCCAGATTGCTATCTAAAAGCATGGAAGAAACTGGCACTGTGTTTAAAGAAATGAGGGCCCAAAGTGCTGGTCACTATGTAGGACTCAATTCTTTGGTTACTGGCAATGCAGGTACCTCTCAAGGATTGAAAGTAAGGCCTAGAAACCCTACAATATTTGAATACCTGCGCAGGCATGCTGGCTTTAAGGCCACCGATACTTGGTTTATTTGCAACACCATAGGCAACTCCTATCCTTTGCTCAACTCTAGCACCAATGCGGATTATGGTTTGCAATACGGGGGCAATATGTTTGCCGCACCCTATACCTTTGGCGGAATTGGCCGCAGTATTTTGGGGAATGCAAAGCCCTATTCCAAATCAGATTTGGATCCCATGTATTTTATGAAGAACTTTCTGGATCAATCCTTTGGTTTAACTCCAGACCAATTGACTTCAGTAAAAAATACAGATGATGAAAGAACCCAAATTAAGGAGTTTGTGCGCACCATTTTTCAAAGACAAACTGCGGGGCAAATTGTGCAGCCTCCAGTTACTGACTCTGGTGATGCGGTAAACATTTCTTATGCAGCTGAAGTACTTCGCTATTTTAAACCCAAATTTTTAACAGTAAACCTCAGCGGTGTTGATGGTTGCCACAGCAACTTTACAGGTTACCTGCGCAGCCTGCACAGGGCCGACCATGCAGTGGCTTGGTTGTGGAATTATATTGAAAACAACATTCCAGAAATGGCAGGTAAAACCATCATGTTGGTGGCTCCTGAATGTGGTAGAAATTTAGAACCCAATCCCATTTTGGACCAAAATGACTGGTATGCATATGACCATAGCGATGCCAATGCCATGCGGGTTTGGGGTGTAATGATGGGCAAAGGTGTGCCCAACATGTCTATAGGCAACGAAAACAATCCCACTGGGAGGCTTACCGATTTGGTACCCACTATTGCAGATATATTTGGAATTTACGATGAAGTTATGGCCAGTGGATATATCGACCCATTGGCAAAAAGCCTTTATTTGAGAATGTGATGAAAATAAGTATTGGAATTCCCATAGCACTCGTTGCGGTTTTTGCCATCAATCAGGCATGTAAAAAAACCACAGGTCCTGCGGTAGACAATCCGTATGATAAAGTCGTCATTACCAAAGATACCAGCGGACAAAACAATACAGTGCCTTTGCCTTATAGCATAGAAGGTTTGCATAGAAACTTATTTAAACCCACTTGCTCCAATAGTGGTTGCCATGATGGCACTTTCGAGCCTGATTTCAGAACCGTGCAAAGCACCTATTCTTCTATGGTGAACCAAAAACCCATTAAAAACGACCAAGCTGGAACGTTTAATGCCAGGGTGGTTCCCGGAAATGCCGATGCCAGTATCCTCATTTATAGAATGACGGTAGACTTGGGTGGAAACAGCGGCATTATGCCCATAGTATTGGATCCAGGAAGCACTTATCCCACAAAAAAAGATGAGCATTTGGCCAATTTAAGAAAGTGGATCAATGATGGGGCTAAAGATTTTAACGGAAACAGCCCCAGCAAAGTAGATTTTCCCCCTACCATTCTCGGAGTTCAGGCATTGGTGGGCAACAGTCCACTAGGCCGTGGTGGTATTTATGAGCCGCTGTATACCACTGCAGGTGGCAATATTGATTTGTGGTTTGCACTTACGGATGATGTGGTGGCTCAAGGCAATTTGAGCAATATGAAAATCAACTGGTCTACCGATCCGGCCAAGTATGATAAAAGCAAGGAAGTTCCATTGGTGAAATCTGGACCCAAAACCATGGCCGGCATTTACAATCCCAGTGTAGAATACAATTGGATGTACAGTTTCAATACATCAGGCTTAAAAAAGGATGATGTAATTTGGTTTAGAATTACGATGTCAGATGGAACCAATACGAATTATGAGTTGCCCAACGACAACAGCATGTTCTTTTTGAAAAAATATTTTGCACTTAAAATTCAATAGTATGAAGTATCTGCTCGGCATATCCGTATTGGTATTATTGACATTAGGTGGCTGCACCAAGGAAACGCAAACCAGCGAGGGGAATCCCATTCCTATTATATTCTTGGTAAAAGCAGAACCGAATTCCATTCAGCAGTTTAAAGATTCATTTACCATTACCTTGGGTTACGAAGATGGAGATGGCGATATTGGTTATGAAAATGCCGATATCAATACCCTTGAAATTAAAGATACCCGATTAACCAAACCCGATTACTTTTACGTTCCACCGCAAGCGCCAACAGGCAGTAAGATTCACATTAAAGGACAATTGGTGGTAAAGCTGCGCAATCTGTTTTTACTGGGATCCGGAGCTGCAGAAACCACTACCTTGGAAATTAGATTACAAGACAGGGCGGGCAATTGGAGCAATAAAATCACCACAGCCCAACTCACTATAAATAAGTAAGTATTTGTTTAAAAAGCCTTTCATATTGCTTTTGTTGCTGATGCCCGTTTTGGCCGTACAAAGCCAAACCACAGTAATTATGCAAAATGGCAAGGTGCGCTTGTGTAAGGGCAATTTTACCGACTCTGACTTGGGCAAAACCACAGGGAATTACGACCATAATGAGAATTACACCCTAACCCTAAGTGTGCCTGGGGCCAGCAGCATTACATTAAAATTCAGTAATTTTTGTACCGAAAAAGACAACGATATCCTGCGCATTTTTGATGGCAAAGACACTTTTGCCAGCTTAATTGGCACCTATAGTGGTAATAAAAGTCCAGGTACCATTAAAAGTACCGACAGTTTTATCACCTTTCATTTTATATCCGACAAAAGTGTGGCCTGTTCTGGCTGGGATGCAGTCATTAGCACCGTTATTATTCCACCTGTAGCGCCTAAGATTACCATGTATCAATCGGCAAAATGCAATGATAACTTCATCATCATTAGCAGCGACAAACCGATACCCTGCGACAGCATGAAACTGGCCAATGCATCCATGACTGGCCCAATTGCAATTGCGCCTTCCGGTATTACAGCCCAAAATTGCAATGCTGGATTTGCCACCCGTTTTAAAATTGATTTAAACGGAAAACTCAACCTCAACGGAAATTACAGTTTTACGGCCATTACTTATTACAAAGACTATTGCGACTCGGTATACAAACTCACCTCAAAGGTCAATTTTTCGGTAGCAGATTGTCCGCTAAAAGTGGTATTGACCTCAGATGAGGATACTTTATGTAAAGGTACATGCACTTTCTTGCGTGCTGCGGTAAGTGGTGGCAATCCCGCCAAATACATTTATACATGGACACCTTCTGGCTTATCAGGTGCGGGTCCCATAAAGGTGTGTCCCACAGTTTCTACACGCTATATTCTAAGGGTAACTGATGGTATTTCCATACCGTCGGCCGATACAGTGGATATTGCTGTACTCGATCCTCCGCAAGCCATGGGCGATACGGATGTGTGTTATTATTCAAACAATATTTTCCTAAGAGCCACACCAGCTGGGGGCAAATGGTTTGGAAAAGGAATTGTAAACAGCACTACTGGTGAATTTAAACCGCTTGGCAATTATGGTATCAATAAAGTATGGTACCAACTGGGAACTTGCGCTGATACCGTTTTGGTAAACTCTACCCTGCCTTGGAACCTAGAGAATGTATTTTGTCCAGGCACTGCTTCGCAAGCATTGTGGTGGTATGGACCCACCGGTGGCACTTGGAGTGGTCCTAAAGTTACTGCAGCGGGCATCTTTACACCCGATGTACCTGGAACTTATAAAGACACGTATACTTGGAAAGGGTGTATCAGTGTAAAAACCGTCTACGTTCAAAACATTGTAGTACCCCGGTTTGATACAGCTTGTGAAAGCATCACATCCGATACCTTAAAATTTAGTCCCTATGGTGTTTACCCCAATTACTTTGTGGGCTTAACCAATTCATATTACGGCTGGTACAATCCATCGGCCATGGGCGGGCCGCAAACCAAACTTATTGTATGGAACGGAGGTGGTTGTAAAGACTCCACCTATCTTACCATTTTGGCCTCAGATGCCGGACCAACGGATACCTTTTGTCCCAATGCGGGTGTACAAATTTTAAAGAATTTTAGACCCACATCCGGATTTACTTGGTCTGGACATGGAATTAAAGACCCCACGAAGGCCGAATACGACCCTTCTTTCTTTGCGGGACTAAACAAACCTTCATTTAGGGATACGCTTACCATTAAAGCGGGTAAATGCTCAGATAAGAAATACGTGTATTTGTTCCCCACCATTATTGGCAAAAAAGACACTTTATTTGGCTGTTTTGAAACCCCTGCCGTCAATTTGAACAACTTGGCCATCAACCTCAGTCCTAAAGGCGGTTTCTGGACCGGTGCTGGTGTTAGCGGAACTGCTACATTTACCCCATCTGTAGCGGGTTATGGTGCGCACAAATTGGCCTACCACAAAAACGGATGTGTGGATTCAGTAGTGGTGTATATAAGGCCCAAACCCATAGTGCAAGCCGACACCAATGTGTGTATTGCATCATCTAATTTCAATTGTTATGCTGCCAAAACAGGTGGTACATTTAGTGGCAAAGGAATTACCAATGCTGGTCTCGGTACTTTTAATCCCAGTATTGCAGGTAGAGGTGTTTGGCCTATAAAATACACGTCTAAAGAAGGCTGTGTTGCCAATTTCAAGATTACTGTAGATACCGTGCCTGTATTGACAATACTCAATGCCCAAACCGATTTTTGTTTTAGGGATACCAATGTATTGCTTTTGGCCAATATTGCTGGAGGCACCTTTTCAGGACCTGGAGTAAATGGAAACATATTTGTGCCATCAGCAGCAGGTAAAGGTGTGCACCGCATTACCTACTTGCTTAAATCGGGTACTTGCGA
>JADYZD010000225.1 GCA_020853295.1 Bacteroidia bacterium
ATGAAAGATGCAGACCCGTATAGTTTTGTGTGGGATGTTTTGCCACCCTTTACTGGCGATAGTTTGGTAGCTGCTGTGGGCAATACGTATCGCATTACGGCTACCAATAAACGCACTGGTTGCCAAAGCGATACCACTATTGAAATCCCAGGTTTTAAAGCATTGCAGGCATCGTTTTTGGCCAATATTCAAGGTGGTGACCGTTGTGTAAGCAATATTTTCCCGGATTTGCGCTTGTTCAACACAGGACAAGGCGGCACTACAGGCACATGGTACTGGGGTGACGGCAGCACGGAACCTTTCGACCCCAACACCAACCCCATACATACCTATAATGGGGAGAAAAATCAATACAAAATTAAATTGGTGGTTTTCAATGCTGGTGGTTGCAAAGATTCTGCTGAAACCACTGTTTGTTTTAAAGATACTGTTTTGGTTTTTGTGCCATCCGCTTTTTCACCCGATGGCAACAATATAAATGAAGGATTTTATGCCGTTGCCAATGGTGCAGTTTTTTACGAATTGCAGATTTACAACCGTTGGGGCCAAAAAGTATTTGAAACCCAGGACCCTAAAAATCACTGGAACGGGGAATTTAACGGCAAAGAATGTCCGGAGGGCATTTATACTTACATGCTCATATACAAAGGCAGAAAGACGGCTACCCGGCAACAAAGAGGCAGCATTATTTTGATGCGTACCCAATAGTTTTTTATTGCCATTTTAGGGCGACCTTTGCAGGATTGTACAGTTCCTGTTTTATATACCACCGCATTGCCAAAGGTTTGAGCAGCGAACTTGCCGGTGCTGCCGTAACATCTGCATTTAGCACGGGTAAAGATGAACTGATTCTTCAGTTTGAAGCGGATAACAAGGCATTTCAAATTGCAGTAAAATTTGCCGATGGAGAAATGTACTTCAGGTTTTATGACCAGTGGCGCAACGAAGGCAGAAATGCCATCCCCCAGTTTAAACCCTTAATTGGGGCTTATGTGGTTCATGTTGAAGCATACCCATTTGATAGGTGCTTTTATATGGAATTCAACAACCAATATAAGTTGTTTTTTAAAGGTTATGGGCGCATGGGAAACGTTTTGTTATATGCCCCTGATGAGGCAATCCCCCTCTCCGTTTTTAGGCAAACCCATAAAAAAGATGCCGAAACGCTTTTGCCCAAGTTGGATTCTAAGGCAGAATTGAATTTGGGTCAAATAACAGATGAAAAGACCTTGAAAAAAACCTTGCCCTTTTTGTCGCCAGAGCAAGTGGTGTTTTTGATAAAGAAAGGATTTCTGGAGCAGGGTATTGCAGTAAAATCGGCGATATGGCAAGAATTGTTGAAACTGGGATGGAATGGTGAATTGCATCAAAACAACGACACAGATCCACCACAATTGGCATTGATTCCTGATAAAACAAGCGAAAGCATTGGCAACGGCCTGCAGGGTTTGGACCTTTTTGCCAAAAACCATTTGTGGCGGTTTTATTTCATCAAAGAAAAAAACCAAAGGATGGCAAGTCTGCAAGCCAGCATAAAACAGTATGAAAGGCTGGAAAAGGACAATGTACAAAAACTGGAATTGTTACAAAACCGAAGAAATTACAGGGAGTTGGGCGACATCATTCTAAGCTATGCCCATTCCATTAAGCCAGGAGTTTCCAATGCTTTGCTTACAGATTATTACACTGGAAACCCCATTCGCATCAAACTGGATCCCAAAATTTCTGCAGCAGAAAATGCAGAGAAATATTACAGAAAAGCCAAGAATGAGCATTTAGAAGCCGAAAAAATTACAGACAATATAGAAAAATCCCGCAAAATGTTGGCAGAATTGCGCCTGTCTTTAGAAAAAACAGAGGCAGCGAGTGCTTTCTCTGGCCTGGATATTACAGAAAAAGCCAAATCCGCAAATCCGCAACAGGACAATAAGCCTTATAAGGAATTGGAAATACTAGGTTATACCGTGTGGTTGGGGAAAAACGCCAAAAGCAACGACCAAATGTTAAAGCTATCGGCAAAAAACGATATGTGGTTGCATGCCCGCGAAATACAAGGCAGTCATGTAATTGTACGAAAAAAACACGAAGACATACCTGCAGCCGTATTGCAGTTGGCAGCCAATCTTGCGGCCAAGCACAGCAAAGCAAAAGGACATGGCGTAGTTCCTGTATTGGTTTTGGAACGAAAGTTTGTAGTAAAAGGCAAAAACGCTTTACCTGGTGAGGTAAAACTGCTTAAAGAGCATGTGGTAGATGCATTTCCGGAAGAAGCACCTTAGTCTTTTTCCTTAGAAAGGATTTTTAAATACTCCTTCACTTTTTCTGGGTTTTTGCTTACAAAATCCTGCTCTTGGTCATACAAGTCTACCTGAAACAGAGAAATGAGCACATAGCAATCCAAATAGCCAAGGGCTTGCATTTTCTTGGCAAATTCAAATTCTTCACCGCTTGCATTTTTTAGCATTTTTTCCCAGGCATATACTTCCAAGTACTGCGCCTTGGTAATGTTATTGGTGTCTTTAATAATACCGGGGGTGGTATCGCAATAGGTTTTGATGTCCTTTTTCGCGCTTTCGTAATCTTTCCAAGCACCTTCTACGGGAAAATCCACATAAAAATGTTGTTTTTTCCAAGTGGCCACTTTGGCGCCACGCACCATCCAATGCCTATTAAAAGTACCTGTTGATTCTTTTGTTGCGGTAGCGTAGCGTTCAAACATATCGTTATCCGGATAAACCATAATACCCTTGGCGGCAGCATCTACAGCATCTTCATCATCTCCATTGTGCAGGTAAGCATCGGTTAAAAACTTCTGTGGTTCTAGCAATTTTGGGTATTTGGTGGCAGCATCCTTAAAATATTCAATGGCTTTGTCGTATTTCTTTTGCATATAATAGCAATCGCCCAAGTGCACCAGTGCCGCTTTATAATTGGGTTGTTTGGCCAATGCCTTTTTGTAAAATTTGATGGCTTCATCATACTCTTCTTTTGCAAAATGGGTTTCGGCCGTTTCGTAATGGTCTTTCGCCACATTGTTTACATTGGTATCTGGGTTGTACCAATCATCTACAGTTAGCACCCGAAGGTGAATTTGGGCATTTCTATCATTTTCACACCTCAGTGTAGACGACTTTAAAGCACCCAGGTAAGTATATTCTCTAGAATGCATCAAAAGGTCTATTAACTCGGCAACACTTTTTTTACTTGCTTCAGAGGAGGTGTCATCGCTAGAGGTAGTAACAGTAAGGTTATAAGAGAATTTTTTAGTGCTGATGTATTCACCAAACTTGTATTTCAAAAATGCCCCCCAAACATTGCAGGCATCGGGATGGGCTTTTACAACAGGTTCAAAGCGGGCAATGGCATCGGCATATTTCTTTTTAGTATAGAGTTTCTCGCATTTCTTGTACACCTTCATTTCGGCAGAGCTCAGCTGACCATAAGAAAATACAGCCCAAAATATAAGGGGCAAAAACAAAATGATTCTAAAATTCTTCATGATTCAAACATACTGAAATCGGGGTAAAAAACCACTTCAAAAAAAATACCTGATATTTTATTTTGAATTTGCTAAGAATGCAATTTTTGCTATATTTGCACCCCCGTTCACCATGGTGGATG
>JADYZD010000226.1 GCA_020853295.1 Bacteroidia bacterium
CAGGTTGCACATTCTTAAACGACAAGGGAAAAACGGATTGGGCACTGCCTATATCGCCGGTTTTCATTGGTGTTTGGAACGCCATTACGAGTACATCTGCGAAATGGACTGCGATTTTTCGCACAATCCAAATGATTTGCCGAGGCTCATCAGCAGTTGTGAACAAGGGGCCGATGCCACTGTGGGTAGCCGGTATGTTGGAGGAGTGGTAAACGTAGTAAACTGGCCTATGGGGCGGGTACTCATGAGTTACTATGCCAGCAAATATGTGCGCATTGTTACAGGCCTAAAAGTAGCCGATGCCACTGCAGGTTTTATTTGCTACCGGCGCAAAGTGCTCGAAAATGTAGGAATCGATAAAATTCGGTTTAAGGGGTATGCATTTCAAATTGAAATGAAATTTCGTACCGTTAGAAAAGGTTTTAAATTGGTGGAAGTACCCATTATCTTTACCGATAGAACCGCGGGAACCAGCAAAATGAGCACCCGCATTTTTAGAGAAGCATTGTTTGGCGTTATTGAATTGCGCCTTAAAGCCATTTTTGGAAAATTGTAAATCAGTCCATTACACCTATACCCATGAGCATCAGAGACCTAGAACCCAAAGCACTTTGGAACTATTTTGCCGACCTTAACGCAGTGCCTCGGGCATCCAAAAAAGAAGAACGTGTAATCGCTTTTGCCAAACAATTTGGCGAATCCCTGCAATTGCCCACATCTGTTGACCAAACGGGCAATGTGATCATTAAAAAACCGGCCACTCCTGGCATGGAAAACCGCGCCACAGTAGTCATCCAAAGTCATTTGGATATGGTGCACCAAAAAAATGCCGATACCCAATTCGATTTTGATACCCAAGGCATTGAAATGTTTGTTGATGTTGATTGGGTTAAAGCCAAAGGCACTACTTTGGGTGCCGACAACGGCATAGGGGTAGCCAGCATCATGGCGCTTTTGGCCAGCACAGATATTCCACATCCCGCCATTGAAGCTTTGTTTACCATTGATGAAGAAACCGGAATGACCGGAGCTTTGGGCCTAAAAGGCGGACTACTAGACGGCAGAATTCTGCTCAATTTGGATACAGAAGACGATACTGAACTCACTATTGGCTGCGCAGGTGGAATTGATGTAACCGCTACAGGCACCTACCTTGCAGAAGCCATACCAACTGGGATGTCTAGCATGACTTTGCGGGTTTCTGGACTTACAGGGGGGCATAGCGGCATGGACATTCATTTGGGTCGCGGAAATGCGAACAAATTGATGAACCGCATTTTATTGGGGGCTGAAAGTATGGGTTTGAGAATTACCTCAATAGATGGGGGAAGCCTTAGAAATGCCATACCCCGCGAATCCGTTGCACATATTTCCCTTCCCACTGACAAGGCCCGTTCCTTTCAAGAATATTTGAACACCGTTCAAAAAAGCATTGTGGCAGAACACAGCACCACTGATCCCAATTTAAAAATCACTGTGGAAACAGGGGGCAATAGCGAAAACGCAATACCCTTACCATTTCAAAAACTCTTGCTTCGGGTTTTGGCCAATACCCCCAATGGCATTTTTAGAATGAGTCCGGATATTAAGGATTTGGTGCAAACATCGAACAACCTTGCCAGGGTGCTTATTAAAGACGGTAGTTACAGCATTCAGTGCCTTACCCGCAGTGCGGTAGATTCTGAGAAAATGGATTTGGCCCATACCATTGCTGCAGGTTTTGAAATATTTGATGCCCAAATTACACTTACTGGCTCTTACCCAGGTTGGACACCCAAGCCTGAAGCCGCTATCGTTAAAATCATGTCGGGCTTGTATGAAGCACGTTTTGGCCATGCACCGCATGTAAATGCCTGCCATGCAGGATTAGAATGTGGTATTTTGGGCACAAATTATGATGGCATGGAAATGATATCCTTTGGCCCCAACATCCGAGGAGCCCATTCTCCAGATGAAAAAGTGCAAATTAGCTCTGTACAAAAATATTGGGGTTATCTCCTCGATACCCTCAACAAAATTCCTGCTTCAAATTGATTTAACTGTGGCGCGCACCGTCGGCCACCCTAAACAAATGCAGCACATAGGGAAATAGCGCATGCATGGTTTCCTCAGCGCCCCGTGTAGAACCGGGGGTGGTAATGACCAAAGTATTGCCCCTAAAACCGGCAACCCCTCTTGATACCATGGCATAAGGCATCCTTTCTTGTCCATAAGTTCTGGCAGCTTCCATCATGCCTGGTATTTCCCTATCCAACAAGGGCAACACAGATTCTGGTGTAACATCCCTTGGAGACAAACCTGTACCCCCTGTAAAAATGAGCAAATCCTTGCCAGGACCACTGTTTTCCATTACCATTTTTGCAATGGTTTCTGGTTCATCAGGAATAATTAAATATTGGGCAATGGTAATCTTGTATTGTTCCAAAATCGCAGCTATCGCCTTACCCGCTTTGTCTTCTTTTTTCCCCGAAGCCACTGAGTCCGAACAAACTACAATGGTTGCCGATACCTCCCTTTTGGGTATATCCGTAAAATCTGATTTGCCCCCTTTTTTCTCTAGTAATTTAATGTGCTGAATTTCAATCCCTTTATCTATGGGTTTCAACATATCGTACATGGTAAGTGCCGCGATGGACGCGCCATGCATGGCTTCCACCTCTACCCCGGTTCTGTAAATGGTTTTTACCTCCACCGTAATTACAATTTCCAAACCTTCAATTTGCGATTGCACCTTACAAGACTCCACAGGCAAAGGATGGCAATCTGGAATAACATTGGAGGTGTTTTTAACTGCCAACAATGCAGCCGCCCTTGCAAATTCAAAAACATTGCCCTTGGGAACTGCATTTTGCTCAATTGCAGCAATGGTTTCAGCCTTGCTCACCTTTACCACTGCTTGCGCTTTGGCATACCTAAGGCTTTTGATTTTATGGGTAATGTCGTTCATGGGTGTGCCGCAAAATAAATGAAAAAATACTGGGTTTGATTTTCAATAAAACCAGATGTCTTGCTCAATTCTCAGCCAATGCAAGATGCAACTCTTCCCAGTTTGCATATTTTTTGGCCAGTTCTTGTAGCGCTTGTTGTTGGTTTGAATTTTTGTAAATATGAAAATCACAAATCAATTCGCGGCATGCCTCATCACTTAGTTCAGGATAATGTTCCAATAAAGATTCGCTTTGTACAAAAGCATCCGACACTATTCTGGAATTGATTTTTTTAAACAATTCCCAAATTTTTGTACCGTTATACACCTCATTGGGCATATAAAACCAATCGGAATATTCAATTTCAATATCAGCATCCGACCTTGTCAATTTTTCCCAAACCGACAAATAGTCGTCAACCCTACCCATAGCGCCATAAGCACAAGCCCTTCGCATTTTTTCTTGACTGGTTTGGGTATTCACTGTTTGTTCAATCACCCTATCAAATTCCTGATTTGCCAGCATTTCATTCAAAAACCAAATGGCATTTGTGCTTTTAAACAAAGGCTCATCGCCATATTGAATGGATTCTTCTATGGCCAATAAATCGTCTTTGCTTTCTTTATCATTGGCATCCAATTCTACAGCTTTTTTTAAATTTTCCAAGGCCAGTGCATAAGCGCCAATCTTCTCCTGCATATGGGCCATCTCTTTGTAAGCATCTGCAAATTCAGGGTCAAATGCCGCACTTTTCTGATAAGCCCGAATGGCCATTATTGGCGCATCATTAAAATCATAAACATCACCAGCGATATACCAGCATTCCGACAGCAAATCAGTTTCTACGCCAAATTCCTCACCCTGCTCCAAGGCCGTTAAAAACTGCTCCTGAAAAAATGCATATCCCAAACCATGCAGGTAAGCCACACCCTCTTCCGCAACTTGATTCAACAAGGCTTCTATTTCAATTTTATTCATTACTTACATTGTTTTTTTTCCAAACCACCTCTCCAGATTCCAATATTTCTTTGCCCCAAACGGGCAGTTCCGCCTTAATTTGTTCTACAATTTCTGAGCAGGCATCTATTGCAGCTTGGCGGTGGGCAGAGCTAGTAAACACAAACAAACTCATTTCACCCGCATTTACCTTACCCAAACTGTGGTAAATGTGCATGCAGGTCAATGGATATTTGGCAAAAGCCGCTTCTCTAATTTCATGCGCCTTAGCATTTGCCAATTCGGGGTATGCTTCATAATCAATGCACACCACCTTTTTATCATTTAAAATATCGGCCCTAACTTGACCTAAAAAAATACTATGGGCTCCAATGTCTTTTTTTACACTGTGATGGGCTATACTCTCAGCAATAAAAGCCGGTGTTATGGCTCCCTCTACAAAAATATTCTTTGTTTTCTTCTCCATCATTTTTGTGCATAATGGGCTCCTAAAACCATTTTTCTATAGTCCATATTTTTAAATGTTTCCAATTCTATTTTCTGTGTATTTTGACCTGCAACAACTTCAATATTATAGGCTTGATTTTGCCAATAATCCATGGTATATAAAATGGTTTTTTCTGCTGTTTTTTCAACAATATTGTTCACCACCAACATGGCCTGCATCAGTCCTACCGAGCCCGGCACTGGACTTAACACCCCAGCATTTTCACAATTTATCATGGTCATAGGATTTGGAGGAACAGGAAAAACATCGCGGTAATTTCCCGCATTTTTATAGTGGTTAAACACAGCCCATTGTCCTTGAAAACCATTTACCGCGCCATAAACCCAAGGCTTGTTTAAAATAATGCAAGCATCATTAATCAAATAACGAATGTGCACCTGATCTGTAGCATCTACAATAAAATCGTATTTGGGAAACAATTCAAGGGCCAAACCATTGGTAAGTTCCTCTGCATAAATTTCTATCACGCAATCGGGTGCCATTGCAGACAACTCAGTGGCGGCTACTTCTGCTTTTAATTGGCCCACATGTTTATCGGTAAATAAGAATTGCCTGTGCAGATTGCTTATGTCTACCCTATCAAAATCCACCAATCCCAAGCGTCCTATACCAGCAGTGGCCAAAGCCATAGTTATTGGGCAACCCAGGCCTCCCACTCCCACGACCAAAACAGAGGTTCCTTGGATTTTTAGTTGTCCCTCCACCCCAATTTCAGACAGGGATACCTGCCGTTGGTAACGCGCCGATATGTGTTTCCCTTCACTCATCCACCAGAAAATGGCGGCATTATCGCCACTTCAGCACCAGCAGTTATCATGGTATCATCGCTGGCCATTATTTTATTTACCGCTACAGAAAATGTTTTGTTTTTTATATTGGGATACACTTCTTCAATATGCATGCGCAATTGGCCAACTGTGCCATTAAAATCAATGCCTGCAGTTGGTACCGCTAAGTCTTTTAATTCTCCGAAAAACAATAGTGTAACCACTGTTCAAATTTAGGCCATTTTACAAGAAGCCATCTCAAAAAAGAAAAAGGTTCTTATAAATGAATAGACTGAAGCAATGCGCAAGCCTTTTTAAGTCAGCAGCAATTTTAAAGAGGCCATTACCAATACCACACCCAGAATGATTTTCATGCCATTTACAGGCAATTTACCCGAGCCTAGCCTTGCACCAATAAGCCCACCCACAATGGCAAAAAGGGCAAAATAAAGTACGTTGTTGTCCCATTCAAAATTGCGGTTGGCTATACCGCCCATCAAGCCGGAAATGCTGTTTACCAAAATAAATGGTGCACTAATGGCTGCTGCTTTTTTCTGGGTAGACCATTTTCCCAATATCAGTAATGGCGAAAGAAATACCCCACCGCCGATTCCAGTAATTCCACTAACAAAGCCCAAAATTCCTCCAAAAATTACCGACAAATACAAGGGCAAATTGCGCGTTTCACCTTCCTCTTTCTTGCCGGCCCCTATTAAAAATACCATGGCAGGAATAAGCAATAAAATGCCCAAAATTATTTTATAAATATGGGTATCTATTTTAATATTTCCACCCCAAAAAGCCATAGGAACCGAAGCAATTATTAAAGGCAACAACAATTTCCAGTTTAAATGACCAGCCTTATAAAAATAAAAAAATGCAATTGCACTTACAGCAATATTGAGAACCAAAGAATCATAGCGAATAAAACCTGCAGGATATGCAAACAATGCAAGCACGGCAATATAACCACTTGCACCGCCATGTCCTACGGCACTGTACATTATGGCTACTATTAAAATACAAATAAATATAAATAACAGCATGGTATTTTGTATTTAAAAGGGAATTATTTTTACCCGATCTCCATCATTGATTTGGGACATATTTTCATCCATTTCTATCAAACAATTGGCTATGGCAAAACCATCCATTCGGTAACTCTCTTGTCCGCTGGTAAGGGCCACTTTCCCTTCATTGCAATGCGCTTTTAAAAATTGGGTCAATCCCGGTTTTCTTTGAAATTCTCCTTCAAAAATTGCATTATTTTCAACTTGAATTTCTGTACCCAAAAAATGGCGCAACCAGGGCAAAACATACACATAAAAAGATGTCAGTACAGAGGCGGGATTCCCAGGCAATCCAAAGACCATTTTTTCACCATGAACTCCAGCAAACAGCGGTTTTGCAGGCTTTTGTGCCACTTTGTGAAACAGTTTTTGCACTCCACATTGTTCCAATGCCGGCACCACAAAATCATAATCACCCACACTTACACCTCCTGTAATCAGCAGCAAATCGGTATCGGACAGTTGTTGTTCAATAAGCCTTTTCGTTGCTTCAAAATCATCAGGGCAAAAGGAAACTTTGGTTTGAATTCCCAAGGGATATAAGGCAGCTGAAAGGCTATAGGAGTTGCATTCGAACACCTCACCCGCTTTTAACACCGAGCCGGGGGGCACAATCTCATTACCTGTAATCATTAGCGCGACCTTCGGTCGCGCGCATACCTGCACAGTAGTTACCCCTAAGCCCGCCAAAAAACCAATTGCGCCTGGAGTAAGCACTACACCCGCCTCCAACGCCACTGCTCCTTTTGGGGTTTGAGATCCCTTTAGCCGAACATTGCCCCCTTTAAGGAGTCCATTGTCCTCTACCCAAAGGTTGCCATTCTCTACCCTCACCTTTTCCTGCATCACCACAGTGTCTGCTCCCTGTGGAACCATAGCCCCAGTAAAAACACGGGCTGCCTCGCCTACTTCAATTTGGCGCAAACTTGGACTGCCTGCTGCTGATTCCCCAACTATCGTCAATGGTTGTTTTTGCAAAGATTGGTATTGAAAAGCATACCCATCCATTGCAGAATTGTCAAACTGGGGCACATCAATTTCTGCAATTACAGCCTGGGCCAAAACCCGCCCTACAGCTTGCCCAAGTGGCACATTTTCAAAAGAACCCTTTTTAAAATGTTCACTAATTAATTTTCTGGCTTGTTCAACTGTTATCATCCGCCAATTTTAATCATGCTTCTGTTGTGCAATTCTTCGGCATTCAATTCACCAAAATCGCCTCCAAATTGTCCGCCCAATTTTTCTTTTTTATTCAATACAGATTGTACGATTAAAGGTACAATGTCTTCATTTCTTCTGAAAGCGGCCAGTATGTCTGTTTCTCCGTTAGAAAACAAACAATTTTTCATTTTGCCATCTGCGGTAAGCCGCATGCGGTTGCAATCTTCGCAAAACGGATGCGACATGGTGGAGATAATGGCAAAAGTTCCCAAAGATCCTGGAACAAAATATTTGCGTGCTGTTCCATTGGGCTCTTTGCCCAGAGAAATAAATGAAAATTCTTTTTCAATATGTTCCAATATTTCATGGGAAGTGACCACCTTTTCACCCTGCCACTTGTTGCCGCTAAATGGCATAAATTCTATAAACCTCACATGCACAGGTTTGTCAACCGTCCAGCGCACAAAATCATTAATTTCTTGCTCATTGATTCCCCGCATTACCACCATATTTACCTTTACATGAATGCCATGTGAAAGCAGCAATTCTATATTGTTGAGTACAGTTTCAAAACCCTGTCTTCTGGTAATAAGCGTAAAAGTATCTGCATTTAAAGTATCCAAACTGATGTTGAGGGAACGCATTCCAGCTTCCAAGATTTGGGGCACAAATTCATGTAACCGCAGCCCATTGGTGGTCATGGTTAGGGTTACCGGCAATGCCGATAATTTGGCGATAATTTCTGCGGCTTCCTTGCGCACCAATGGCTCACCGCCAGTAAGTCTAATTTTATTCACCCCAAGGGCCACAAATTGCTTGGCAATGTTTAGAATTTCATCGGGCGACATCAATTGTTCGCGGGTTGCGCAAGAAATATCCTCCTCGGGCATGCAATAAAAACAGCGCAAATTGCAGTTATCCGTAAGTGAAATTCGGAGGTAATCGTGGTTTCGTTTAAAAGTATCGTAAAGCAAACCGAGGTGGCGAAGTTCGTAAAAATGATGCAACAATGTTTGGTACCCCAAAGTATTTGTTTCATAAAATTCAAATTCAGCGCGGGTGTTAAATTTCTGTGAATGGAATTTTTTTGCCCTAAAAAGGCTATTTTCGCACCTCGTTTCTAAGGATGGAAGACGATAGTCGAATACGAACCAAATATGTTGAGGGTATACTTCAAAAGGCAGAACCGTGTGCACAAGGTGGCGGCTCTCTCAGATCTTGAGAGCCTAGAAAACCTTATTTGGATTGACCTTCAAAACCCTACCCCATCCGAAATTAAAGATGTAGAAGCAAATTTCGAATTCAAATTCCAAAGCAGACAAGAACAACTGGAAATTGAAAGTTCATCGCGGTATTTTGAAACCGATGACGAGATAATAGCCAACTCCAATTTCCTAAAATTTGACAGCTCCGGTGAAGGATTTATCAGTTCTGCAGTATCATTTATCCTGCAAGATGATGTTCTTTTTACCTACCGCGAAAGTGATTTGGGAAGTTTTTCTGAATGCGTTAAAAAAATAAAAGCTTCAGGTAGGTTCTTTCATACCGGCAAGCAAATTCTAGCAACCTTACTAGAAACCGATACCGATAATGATGCCGACTTGCTGGAAAGCTTGGGCCGACAAATTTCTGCCCTTAGCAGGGAAATGAGTTTTGACCGCGACCCTAGCGAAGAAGTCATTCTACAAATTTCCAGTTTGCTGGAATTGACCATGACCCTGAGGCAAAATGTTATTGACAAACAACGTGTGCTTTCTGCCATGCTCAAAAGCAAAGAATTTGAAGGCGAAGAATACGAACGTTTGCGCATAGTAATTAAAGACATTAATTCACTTATCGACCATACCAATTTTAACTTTGAAAGGCTGGAATACCTGCAGAATACAGTGATGGGTTTGATCAATATTGAACAAAATAAAATTATAAAAATATTCACTGTAGCCTCGGTAATTTTTATGCCTCCTACATTAATTGCCAGTATTTATGGAATGAACTTCGCCCACACCGCAGAGTTTAACTGGAGATATGGCTTTTGGTTTGCCATAGTTTTAATGGTCATCAGTTCGTCCGTTACCTTGGTTTTTTTCAAACGTAAAAATTGGTTGTAAAACAATTTAATTTTATCAATTGTTGTAATTGGTATGGTTTTTTATCTTGCCATTTTATCCTGCATCATCAATACAACGGTTACTGATATTCGCAGCACATATAAAGAGGCTATTAACAGCAGCGCCAAAGCCGATAAGTTGGTAAAAATGACTGAAAGTAGCAAAAGCAATGCTGTGCATAGGGCATACTACGGAACTGGATTGGCTTTACAAGCAAAACACAGCTGGAATCCAGCAACCAAGTTGTCCAAAGCCAGCGATGCTTCCAAGGAACTCAATACCGCGGTTTCTTCCAGCAATTCAGATTTGGAAGTGCGCTTTCTAAGATTCAGTTTTGAGGCAAATGCCCCTTCATTTCTCGACCTTTCCGCACACACTGCCGAGGATAAAAAATGGATTTTGAGCCATAAAAACACCTCCCATCCGATGTGGTCGGTAATGAAAGAATTCCTCAAAACTTGCGCCCTGCTTACCGAAGCTGAGAAAAAACAACTCTAAACTGCCTTTGCACTTTACAGCAATTGGCTAAACCCAAAGAAAAACGGGAGTTTGTAGTTTAACTTAGAGATGCCCAATGGCAAGGAAAACGACAACACGGTATTTCTAGATTCAATTTTAATTTGAACCAAGTGCGCTAAAAACCAGCGTTGGGGAGCCACATACTCTGTGAGTGTTTGAAAATTGTGGTAACTGCTGCCCAATCTGTATTCGCCTGTTAGCCTTATGGCATCTTGTTCCCCACTTATGTGTCCCATTAAGCTTATCCCCGACTCCACACTGCCCAAAAACCGGTCGCTGCTTCCGCTTTGGCCCGGCAGCAAGGCCCCTATTCGGTTGTACCATCCTGCCATAAAATAGTTGCTGGTGCCTGCTGATCGTTGCAAAACAAATGGCCTTAAAAAATGCAAAGACGCATTCCCATGCCCATGAAAAAGGTTGTACACCAAGCGGGCAGTATCATTACCGGCATACAGCATGCCCATCTGAAATTGCATCCTCGTTTTCTTAATAAAATCGTTGACCACGCTAGCGCTAAACCCGGTAGCAATTGCGGGTGCCGAAATTTGAACCCCAAAATTTTCTGCGCTTATTGTGTCTTTCCAAAATGGAAGGTGTTTTTTGATGTTAAACTGGCCCTGAGCAGGCAAAGCACAGCTGCTCAGTGCCGTACAACACAGCAATTCTTTAATTCGCATAATTGTTCCCTTTCGTTTATTGAACGTTCAAACGACTGAGAATAATGCCCTAAATTTTGAAATAGCCGCTTATTGCGGTTAGAATTGGAAAGGATTTCCGTGCTTTATGATGCGGCCTGACCCACGATTGCAGCAATACCTGGCAACACTTTACCTTCGAAATATTCAAGCAAGGCTCCTCCACCAGTGCTTACATAACTCACTTGGCTGTGAAATCCGAATTTGTTTACTGCTGCTGCGCTATCGCCACCACCGATTAAACTAAATGCCCCATGTTCTGTAG
>JADYZD010000227.1 GCA_020853295.1 Bacteroidia bacterium
ATCAACTATATTCTACAATTTTTTCGGGTAATATTTACTTCTTGAATTTCGGAAGTTGTATCTTTAGCCGGATACTGTAAAATGGACAATGGCGCCGATGAATCCAAATCTATAGTAAACTTTTCCTTACTAATAATTGGATTTAAATCTATGTTAAAAAACACCTTCAATTCTGTATTCCAATCAGCAGTGTCGCTACTCACCGTATTGGGTTCCCCATCAATGACTATTGTTTTTCTTAAACCTGGATTTAACTTTGAGAGTGTTTTTATTTCCTCAGTAAAAAAAGCAGGAAAATCAAAAAATCCACTTTTTAAATTTGAATTATTTTTACTTCCACATGAAAATAAAAAACCAGAAAGCAAAAAAATAAATATGTTTTTTTTCATTTAAAACAATGCCTTTCCTGTCATTTCCATAGGTTGTTCAATTTCCATGAGTTTCAAAATTGTGGGTGCCACATCTGCCAATATTCCTGCATGCATCATGGGTTTCAAATCTTTACTCACCAGCCAACATGGCACCGGATTTAAACTGTGCGCGGTATTGGGTGTACCGTCATCATTCACCGCAAAATCGGCATTGCCATGATCAGCGATTACCAACACTTGGTATTCTTTTTCAAGCATTATTGCAATGAGTTTTTCCAAACAGGCATCTACAGTTTCAACTGCTTTTACAATTGCAGGAAACACTCCTGTATGGCCAACCATATCCGCATTGGCATAATTCAAGACCACAAAATCAGGTGCATTTTTTTCCAATATTTCTATCGCTTTTTCGGTCAATTCTGGGGCATTCATTTCGGGTTGCAAATCATAGGTAGCCACTTTCGGCGAATTGACCAACAATCGGGTTTCGCCTTCAAATGGGGTTTCTTGCCCACCACTAAAAAAGAAACTTACATGTGGGTATTTTTCAGTTTCTGCTGCACGCAATTGGGTCCGCTTATTTTTACCAATCACTTCACCCAAGGTCATACTCAAATTCTGATTTTCAAAAAGCACCCCATTGATCTTGAACTTGTCATCGTACTCCGTCATGGTATAGTATTCCAAGTCCAATTTTTTCATTCCAAAATCCTCAAAATTTTCCTGGCTCAATGCTGTTGTAATTTGTCGCCCCCTATCTGTTCTGTAGTTGAAACACAACACCACATCTCCATTTTTTATAAGTCCTTCATCTCCAGTTAATGTGCGAATGGGCAACATAAACTCATCCGTTGTTCCTTTTAAATATTCGGCCTTAATTGCAGCAACCGCATCCAAATGTTCGGCTCCTTCTCCTTGAACCAATAGGTGATACGCTTTACTCACCCTCTCCCAGCGTTTGTCTCTGTCCATAGCATAGTACCTGCCTACCACTGTGCTGAGTTTTGCGTTTGTGTGTTTCAATTCTGAAATCACTGTTTCCAAGAAACCAGCCCCACTTTTGGGGTCGGTGTCCCTGCCATCCAAAAAGGCATGGATATACACATTTTTTATGCCTGCCTTTTCTGCACTGTTGCACAATTCTACCAAGTGGTTCATGTGGGAGTGCACTCCACCGTCACTTACCAAACCTATCAAGTGTAGGCTGTTTTTTTCTGTGACTTTAGACAAGGCTTCTTTCCATTTTACATTGGTTTCAATTTCCCCATCTTTAAACGCTTTATTAATACGAACAAGCATTTGCCATACAATTCTGCCTGCGCCAATATTCATGTGCCCTACTTCACTATTCCCCATTTGCCCATGTGGCAAGCCTACATTCTCACCATCTGTGCGCAAAGTAGTGTGGCTCATGGTTCTAGAAAGTTCTTCCGTAAATGGTGTTTGTGCCGCCCATACCGCATCACTGCCATCATGTCGGCCAATTCCCCATCCATCTAAAACCACAATTGCCGCTTTCTTATTCATGTTGCAAAATTAAAGACTGGGTTACTTAGTAACTATTTTTTATAAAATTGAATTTACTACCAAAGTATTTTTTTAGGTTTGCACCTTAATTCAGACTAGCAAGAAAATATATGTCTTCAAGCAATAGCCAGTATTCCTTCTTCGAAACAGTGGGATACTATTTTGATAAAGCTGCACATTACACTCCATTTGATGCAGGTATTCTAGAACAAATCAAAGCTTGTAACCACGTTTTGCGCATGCGATTCCCGGTGCGTGTGGGGCCAAATATGGATCAAATTGAGGTAATTGAAGCCTACAGGGTGCAACATTCTCAACACAAAACACCCTGCAAAGGTGGAATTCGATACAGTGAAGATGTAAACCAAGATGAAGTTATGGCTTTGGCTTCACTTATGACTTACAAATGTGCCATAGTGAATGTACCCTTTGGTGGCGGTAAGGGCGGTATCAAAGTAAATCCCAAGAAATTTACAGAATTGGAATTGGAAAGAATTACCCGCAGGTACACCGCTGAACTGGTTAAAAAGAATTTTATAGGACCCGGTATTGATGTTCCTGCCCCCGATTATGGAAGTGGCGAACGCGAAATGGGCTGGATAGCTGATACTTATATGGCCATGAATGCCGGCGATGTTAATGGCTTAGGCTGTGTAACAGGTAAACCAGTGTCACAAGGTGGTGTTAGGGGCCGCAAAGAAGCTACAGGATTGGGTGTATTTTACGGTATTCGCGAACTCTGCACCAACGAAAAAACCATGAAAAAACTAGGCCTTACCACTGGTATAGAAGGAAAAACTGTTGTGGTGCAAGGTTTGGGAAATGTGGGTTTTCATTCTGCTAAGTTTTTCCGTCAAGGTGGAGCAAAAGTGATTGCCATCGCTGAGTATGAAGGTGCAATCATGAATCCAAATGGCTTAAACGAAACCGAAGTTTTCAACCACCGCAAAGCAACTGGCAGCATTCTCAACTTCCCAGGTGCTACCAATTTAACAAATAGCAGCGATGCGCTTACTTTGGAATGCGATATTTTGGTACCTGCAGCATTGGAAAACGTGATTCATGATGGCAATGCCAGCGATATCAAAGCAAAAATTATTGCAGAAGCAGCAAACGGGCCTATCACTGTTGAGGCCGATAAAATTTTAAACAAAAAACACATCGTCGTGGTTCCAGATATTTTTCTGAATGCCGGTGGTGTTACTGTTTCTTACTTTGAGTGGTTAAAAAATCTAAGTCATGTGCGTTATGGTAGAATGGAAAAACGTTTTACCGAAAACACCAATTCCCAGTTGGTAAGCCAAATTGAGGAACTTACTGGCAAACATATGGAACCGGTAACCAAAGACCACCTTAGCAAAGGTGCTGATGAGGTGGATTTGATTTACTCAGGTCTGGAAGAAACCATGATTAGCGCTTTGCACGATATCTTACACGTTATGGAAGAGCATCCCGACATTGAAGATATGCGCACAGCGGCATTTGTTTTGGCCATTAAAAAGGTAGGTATGTCTTACCGTGAATTGGGAATTTTCCCATAATGCACGATTTTTGCAATAACCAGTTTATGAAACGCTTACTCATTCTCATTGGCTTTCTCATTACAGGCTCAGCAGCAATGGCCCAAGGTCAGGTAGATATTATTACCGACCCCTCTGTTGATGCTATGGAAAATGCCCGCATTGCCAGAAGAAAAAAAGATGGTGGACGAGTGCAAGGTTACCGAATCATGGTGGCTTTCTATTCTTCCCGTGAATCTGCCAATGAAAAATTGAATGAAGTAAAAGGCTGGTTTGGCAACAATTACGGAGCCTTGTTGCTCTACGATGAGCCCAATTTTAAAATATACGTTGGTGCATTCACTTCTAAAATGGACGCAGAATCAGCTCTGGCCGATGTGAGAAAACGTTATCCCGGTGCCCGAATTGTGAAAGATTTGGTTCCAGCCCCAAGGGTGCATTAATTTACTCACATTCGTTTCTCGTTCGTTTTGTATTGTTACCTTTGAACCTTGTTTTAATGAAACAGGACGCTAAAATTCTTAAAATCAAAGAGGAAGTGCGTGAGCTATTTACAGCTTACCTGGAAAAAAACAAGCAACGCAAAACGCCTGAACGCTATGCGATTCTCGATGAAATCTATTCCCATAAAGAACATTTTGATGTAGATGACCTTTATGTGAAAATGAAAAACCGGAATTACCATGTAAGCCGCGCTACCGTTTACAATACCCTGGATTTATTGGTAGATTCTGGACTGGTGAAAAAACACCAATTTGGCAAAAATACCAGCTTATACGAACAAGCATTCGGTTACAAACAACACGATCATTTGATTTGCAACCACTGCGATAAAGTGTTCGAATTTTGCGACCCCAGGGTACAACAAATCACATCCACTATGGGCAAATTGTTACATTTTAATGTTGCCCAACATTCACTTCAACTTTATGCCGATCCCGAAGTGAATGAAAAAAGTGAATGTGTTCAATGCGGCAAAAATTTATCAAAAGAGAACCTACAATTTCATGGTTGACGTAATACTTGGCTTACAATGGGGTGATGAAGGTAAAGGCAAAATTGCCGATTACTTAACCCCACAATACGATATCGTTGCCCGCTTTCAGGGCGGTCCCAATGCGGGTCATTCACTCGAATTCGAAGGAAAAAAATTCGTTTTAAACACCATCCCTTCAGGTATTTTTCACAAATCCACCCTGAACCTTATTGGCAACGGGGTGGTGATTGATCCCGTAAGGCTTAAAGAAGAAATTGCCAGAATCGCGGCAGAATGCCCAGATTATGCCGACAGGCTGCTCATTTCCCTAAAAGCACATATTATTCTTCCTACTCATAGAATTTTAGATGCTGCATCTGAAAATGCCAAAGGTGAAAATAAAATTGGAAGCACCCTAAGAGGCATAGGACCCACTTACCGCGATAAAACCGGCAGGGCTGGCATTCGTGTGGGTGATTTGTTGGCCACAGATTTTAAAGAAAAGTACGAACAAACAAAAAATGCCCACCTCAAGCAAATTCACTTCCTCGAATTTAGCGATTTTGACTTGGCGGCTGAAGAAATCAAATTTTTCGAAGCGGTGGATTTCCTAAAAACCCACAAACTCATCAACAGCGAATACTTTATCAACAAAGCCATTACCGATGGCAAAAAAATATTGGCGGAAGGTGCACAAGGTAGCATGCTGGATATTGAATTTGGCACCTATCCTTACGTCACCTCAAGTGTTACCTTAGCGGGAGGTGTTTGCAGTGGATTGGGAATTGCGCCCAAGCATATTGGCAAAGTATATGGCATTTTCAAAGCGTATTGCACCCGCGTGGGTAGTGGCCCCTTCCCTACTGAGCTCGAAAATGAAATAGGTGAAGATTTAAGACGTATTGGCAATGAATTTGGCGCCACCACTGGCCGCCGCCGCCGCTGTGGCTGGTTGGATATGGTTGCCCTTCGCTATACCTGTATGCTCAATGGTGTAGATGAACTCATCATGATGAAATCGGATGTAATGAATGCAATGCCACAAATTGAAGCTGCTGTAGCCTATAAGGTTGATGGTGTAGAAACCGATGAGGTGCCTGCAAATTTGTGTACCAGTGATGTTGCTCCCATTTACAAACAATTTGATGGTTGGGCAGAAGATTTGCCACATGATTTGGGCTACGATGCTTTGAATGCAAACTTCAAATCGTACGTGTCGTTTATCGAACAATCACTCAATACCCCAGTAAAAGTTATCAGCCTAGGCCCAGAACGCCACAAAACAATTATGCGCTGATGAAAATCATTTGCATTGGTAGAAATTATTTAGAACACATTCAGGAATTAAACAATGCAGTGCCCGACGAGCCTGTCATTTTTATCAAACCCGATTCCGCTGTGCTCAGAAACAATGCGCCCTTTTTTATTCCCGACTTCACCCAAGATGTACATTATGAAGTGGAAGTTTTTGTGAAAATTACCAAAAATGGCAAATCCATCCCCGAACAATTTGCCCATAATTATTACGATGAAATAGGCCTTGGAATTGACTTTACTGCCCGAGACAAACAATCGGAATTAAAAGCCAAAGGACTGCCCTGGGAAAAAGCAAAAGGATTCGACCATTCAGCTGTTATTGGAAAAACTTTCCTCAAATCGGAATTGCCCCCGCAACCTTGGAAATTTGAGCTTCAAAAAAATAGAACAACTGTTCAATCTGGAAATACTGCTCACATGATTCACTCCATTGATCAAGTGATTAGCCATGTATCCAATTATTTTACATTAAAAAAAGGCGACCTTATTTTTACTGGCACTCCAAGTGGCGTAGGCCCGGTAAAGGCTGGTGACGAATTGGAAGGTTTTTTCGAAGGCAAAAGCGCATTCAAAACTGCCGTTCACTAGAATATTTTTACACCAGATTTTTACTGCAATTTCTATTTATTGATTAAATTGCAATCCTTACTCCCATGAAAAGAACCTGTGCGATACATCTTCTGATTTTTTCTTTAATCATTGCTTTTTGTTCAGTCAAAATTAAAGCAAATCCTGCACCATCACGGGTATATCAAATGGCGCCATCTCACTGGTATGTAGGATTCAAGGATACCTTATTGGAAATTATTATTAATGCAGAAAACATAGACCTTTATGACCTAGTTATGGACCCATATGATGGGGTAATGTGTTATGGAAAAATCAATTCAGGAAATAGACATATCGCGTACCTTCAAGTGGTGATTCTGCCCCACGCTAAGCCCGGCAGTCTTCATTTTACCGCAAAACCCATATCCCGCAGGCCCAGATATGTAAAACAATTCAGCTTTAATTACGAATTGCTTCCCCGCACTCCTTGGAAACCCACGCCCATCGATAGCCGCGATGTGCTCTACCGTGTTATTTTAGACCGTTTTGCAAATGGGGATGAAGGCAATGACAATGCGGCTTCCCACAACAGAACCCAGATAAACCGCGCAGATGCATTAAGCCCACACGGCGGCGATCTAAAAGGTCTCTTCTCTCATATCGACTATATAAAATCCATTGGGGTCAGCACAGTATGGTTCAATCCAATTCAGTTGAATGACCATTCGGAAAACAACCATTTGGGCTACAATATATCCAACCATTATAAAACCGATCCCCGACTCGGAACCAATGAGTATTTTCTAAAAATCACTTCAGAATTGCGAAAAAAGGGTTTGAAAACCATTATGGATATCAATCCGAATGATTTTTCGAGTTCCCATTGGTTGTATCAAAATTTTGATACCTCTTGGTTCAACAACTGGGATACCTTTCTGCATCCCGATTTTACTTCATACTCCATCAATGACCCGTATTACTCCCCTTGGGAACGCGTGCGCACCCAGCGCAGTTGGATCAACAGTACTTCACCCGATGTAAATCAAGACAATCCACATATGGCGAGGTACCTCGATCAAATGTATATGTGGTGGATGGAATACGCTGGTCTTAATGGATATTGCATCAACCGGGTTTCTCTCATCAATCAGGATTACCTAAACCACCTTATTGCTTTGTTGCAAAGAGAATTCCCCAATTCCTGTGTCATTACCGATACCAAAACAGGTTCAGTGGCCGCCCAAGCTTCTATGGTGCGCAACAATATTCTGGGTTTTCAAAACAACAACTTGGCCAGTATCCCCGATTACCATTTGTACCGGGCATTTAGAAACATTCTCAATCCTGAATCCAACTTGGATGCTGCATTGTCTTCCTTTTATACGGCCCTTTCTGATGATATTTTGTACATCAATCCAGAATTGAACCTCACTTTTATCGACAATTCACTAGAAAAAAGGGCATTCGACCAGGCCCAACAAAACCTAAACCGATGGAAAATGACTTGTGCCTTGCTCTTTACCATGCGCGGCATACCGGTATTGTATTACGGTTCCGAAATTTTGTTGCCTTCTGCCACCCAAGGCCCGCTGCCTGCACAAACCGATTTTCCTGGCGGATGGAAATACGATGCCTCAAACAAATTCAATCCAGCGGGTAGAAATGCACAAGAACAAATGGCTTGGGAATACATCAACAGGCTCATTACTTTTAGAACAAACAATCCAGTTTTGGCAAATGGCAAGCTCATGCAATACCCTGTGGAGAAAGGCATTTACGTGTACTTTAGGTACGATGACAAATCCAGTGTTATGGTTATTGCAAATGCGAACAACCATGCAGTTTCCATGGATTTTAAACGCTTTAGTGAACGCTTAAATGGATACAACAGTTATTCAGATATCATCAATAAAGGCACAGGCTTTTTGAATGAAAGCATTTCATTAGACCCAGGTCAAACCTTAATTCTTAAATTGTATTAAAGCGCTATTAGGTTATGGAATTTTTCCATACGCGCTTCTATATCCGCACGAGAAATTTCTTCCAACCTTTGAGTACCGAATTTTTCAATGCAGAAACTGGCTGTGCAACTGCCATACATCAATGCTTTGCGCATATCGGCAAATTCTGTAGCACCTGTTGATGCCATATACCCCAAAAATCCGCCCGCAAATGTGTCGCCGGCACCAGTGGGATCAAAAACATCTTCAAGAGGCAAAGCTGGGCAAAAATATACCTGATCATCGGGACCAAACAAAAGGGCACCGTGTTCACCTTTTTTAATAATCAAATATTTGGGTCCCAAATTGCGAATTACCCTTGCCGCTTTTACCAAACTCAGCTCACCGCTTAATTGGCGTGCTTCTTCATCGTTAATGGTAAGCAAATCCACCATAGAAAGCACTTCCTTCAATTCGGGCAATGCAATTTCCATCCAAAAATTCATGGTATCCATCACCACCAATTTGGGGCGTTTTTTCAACCTGTTGAGGGTGGTAATTTGCACTTGAGGAGAAAGGTTGCCCAGCATCACATAATCCGGGCTGTCCCAACCTTCTGGGATAATGGGGTCAAAATCGCCCAACACATTGAGTTCGGTAACCAAAGTATCCCTTGAGTTCATGTCCAAGTGGTATTTGCCACTCCAGAAAAATGATTTTTCACCCTTTTTCACTTGAACACCAGAGGTATCCACGCCCTGCTTTTTGAGGCGTTCCAAAAAATCGAAATCAAAATCTTCACCCACCACTGCGGTTAAACCCACTTTGGGGTAAAACAGCGCGCTAGCTAGGGAAATGTAAGAGGCGCTGCCGCCAACAATTTTACCGGTTTGCCCAAAAGGCGTTTCAATGGCATCAAATGCAACAGAACCAATGATTAATAAACTCATACTGGGCTGCAAAAAAAGGCAAAATACCTGAGTAGTGCATGATAAAATGCCAAAACCGGGTGCAAAAAGCGTCCAATAAGCACCCAAAAACCCAGAAACAGCAGAAAATTGCCACCCAAAATCGCGCAAAGCCCAAATACAAACTATTGATTTACAGCACTTAACACGAAATCTGAAAAAAAATTCAACAATCTACTTGAAATAAAAACACAACCACTTATTTTTGCACTCCCATTTCGGGAAAAACTCCTCAATAGCTCAGCCGGTTAGAGCAACTGACTGTTAATCAGTAGGTCCCTGGTTCGAGTCCAGGTTGGGGAGCATACAAAAAACCGCACTTGTGCGGTTTTTTTTTGTGCGACACAATTTGGACGAGAAGTTTATCCCGACTGTAGCGCAGCGAAAGGTCAGGAAGTCCAGGTTGGGGAGCAAGTCGCAGCAAAGGGTTTCAAGAAATTGAAACCTTTTTTTTTGTGTGATTGATAAATTAATGTATTTGCTAATAACATACATATAGAATTGGATTTTGGGTAAGTTTAAACTAGAAGTGTTAAAATTTTAACCACTTTAACTATTTTGAGAAATCCAAAACTTTTACTAAGGAAAATACAACGGTTTTCTTCTTGTCTGAAAGTTTACAAATATCCTCTCCGTTTTTGTTTTGTAATAATCAATTTAGTCCCTGACTTCTTTATAACGATTTCCTTGGATCTATATCTATTTGTTACTCTTGTGGTATTATTATTATAAACCACAATCAATCTATTTGCGTTTGGTACACATAAGAAATTAACTTGCCCAACAATTCCTTGGAAACTAAGGCGCATAGAGTCAAATCCTATTGTGTATTTGATGTTCTTATTTTTGTCAATGATATACACTGTATCTGAAGTATTAAAAGACCCTTTGAAAACGATCCTATTGCAATCACTTTGAGCATTCAAATTAATTTTACACATAAGAATTAAAAATAGAATTCCAATTTTAAATTTATGATTTTTCACTTTGATATTTATCTAATTTCTAGTGTACTAATTTAAAAAAAATAAAACCTTCCAAGTGATCTGAATCTTCAATCCAAATTCACCCTACTCCCCCACCACCACCGAAACCGTGCTGTTCTCAAAAGGGGTAAGCATGCTCAAACTATAGTTGCCTGCTGGCAATGTACTGATATCAAATACTGCAGTATTTTGGCCCACCTTACCCGTTAGCCTTGCACCCAACACCACTTTTCCCGCTACATCAATAATCCGGAATTCAACACTGCAATCACAGTCCAGCGTGTACCGAACATTCATTTGCTCTTTAGATGGGGTTGGATACACCAGTACCCCATTCTGTTCCGCCTTTACACTGTTACTTCCACTAAAGGTGGTATTGAAAGTACCCATGGCAAATGCACTTCCTTTTGCTGAACAATTGGCTTTTACCCTCCACTCATAATTGATCAATCCTTCGAGTCCAGTTATGGTATCTTGATTGGCCACTTGGGCCGTTTTCCAAACTGTCCATTGGGTATCATCTGTAGTCTTATACTCCACCTGATAGGTAACGGCTTCCGTCACTTCATCCCACTTCACAATGGCTTCATTTCCTCCTTCGTGCAACACTTTTAGTCCTGCTGGTTTGCTACAAGGTGCAACCGCATTGCGCAAATTGCTCTCCCAAACGCCGCGGCCATAGGTAGCCACACGCAGCTTTGAACCCGATTCCTGAATTTCAACCTCATTTACAGCCACAAAAGGCAAACCAGTGGCATGTTCTGCCCAAGTATTGTTGATGCTGTCCCTGTAATAAACCCCAATATTCATACCCACATAAATGGTATGTGCATTCATTTCATCCACCACGATAGAACGCGCTGCCATTGCTGGCAAACCCGCTGAAATATCAGAAAACGAAACACCACCATCAATGGAATACCATACATTATTTGAAGAATTGTTGGTGGTAATCCACAATTTTAATGGGTTGACTTTGCTCACAAAAATAGAAGTGATGGCACCAGCAGGTTTGGATGTATTCCACACGTTTCCGCCTTGTGTTAGGCGGTACAAATTATTTCCAGTTGCAGCATAAATATACTGTGTATTTGAATGGGCCACTGCCAAAGCATCTATGGTTGAACTGAGCCCAGATGCCAATTTGGTCCAGGTTTGTCCTCCATCATCCGACCTGTAAACTCCTTGCCAACCTCCATAAACGGTATCATGGTTGCTGGGATGCATAGCCAAAGGGGTTACCCAATTCCCAAAACTCGGTTTTGGAAGACTGAAATAACTCTGTCCACCATTAAATGTCTTGTAAATAGACCCATTTTGACTGGTACCAATAGCCACCAAAGCACTGCTGGGACTGATAATACAATCCATGCCATCGGCGCCCAACCAATCCACCCAATTGCCATCACTTTGCCTAAATGATGTACCATTGTCTTGGGCTCCACCTGAAATTACATTTTCATCCGTTACTGAGCAGGCAATTCTGTAAAATTGTTTTATACCCAAACCCGTTGACAAATCTGTCCAACTTTCACCATTATCAGCGCTTCTAAAAACACCACCATCACTTGCCGAATAAATATTCCCATTCACCCATTCAAGGGCATGTACATCAGCATGATTATAACCTGTAGAATTTGGATATGTCCATTCGGTTTCTACAATAAAATTCTTGCCCCCATCATAAGATACCCAGCAAATAATTCCCGCTATATGCACCTCATCTGCATCTTGGGCATTCACACAAATTGCCATATCATGATTGGCCTGTCCACGGGTGTCAATACCGTTGGTATTGTAGCCAAAAAAGTTGGTGCCTTGACTGCTTCCCACCACCATTACTTTAAAGGATTTCCCAGAATCATCAGAACGGTATAACCTGCCAAATATGCTGCCCTTTGCCTCCAATACATACACCACTTTGGGGTCGCCTGGAGCAGCGCACAATATTGTTCTTCCGCCATTTTGAATGCCAGATACGGTATCCCAAGTAATGCCCCTGTCTTTTGACCTCCAAACAAAACCTGCTCCAGCATTGCCAGAGGCATATACAATATTGTGGTTGCCGGGATTGAATTCAACATCTTCCCTAAAATTATCCAATACTTTCTTCCAAGATGTGCCTGAGTTAGAAGACCGCCACAAGCCATTTGCAGCTGCCGCTAGCAACACATTAGAAGAATCTGGATGCACTACAATTTTGTACACTGTACTGGGTCCATTCCCCGTTACTGCCCAAACTGAACCAGCATTGGTTGATTTTATTACTCCGCCATTTGACAGACCTGCATAAACCGTATTGGTTTGCAAGGGATTGATGTAAACCGTTAGAACATTCATCCAAGAAGAATTCACAAAATCAACCAGGGAATTCCAAGTTTTTCCGCTGTCACTGCTTTTCCAAATTCCACCACCAGGCGAGGCTACATAAATAATGGCTTCATTTGAAGGATCTACGGCAACCGCCTTCAACCTGCCCACTCCTGGATTCCAACTGCTGGTAAATTTCCACCGATCTGGACCCAATTCTTTCCATGCGAATCCAGCACGATTGCTTACACCCATATTGCGAATGGCAGAATAATATGCTTGATCTTCAGTTTCTGGTCGTATCCACTTGCCACTTTCATCCAAGTGAAATTGTCTTTCGTACAGCCAGCGCTGGTACTGCTTATAGCCAGAGCCTTGCCCAGTTCCTGCTTTCAAAAAGTAGGCGTCGGCCAATGCTTTTGCTTCAGAAATGGTCAAATCCGTGCGTTGCATGATTTGATAAATATCCATTTGTCCATAAGCCGAAACAATAGCTAAAAAAGACAATGTAAAAGCACCCAAGCAGCGCTTTGTTATAAGAATTCGATTGGTAAAATAAGACAATACCCCCATGGCTTACAAATTAACAAAAATTTGTGTGTAACGGACATCAAAGGCCACATTTTATCTTGGAACGGGACTTCAAAATGACAATAGGATGAATTAAAGCCTGTTGCCCGCCGCATAAATTGGTTGCTCATCGAAATTTCATTGTTTTCATCCATATACTGGTATTTTCGCAGTGTGACTCCCATAATTGAAGCCATAGATGTGGTGAAAACCTTTGGCAACACTCAAGCTGCCAACCACATTCACTTGCAAATTCCCGAAAATTCCATTTATGGATTGCTAGGCCCAAACGGCGCAGGTAAAACCACTTTTATTCGAATGGTTACCACCATTTCCCGTCCTGATTCTGGAAAAATACTCTACAAAGGGCAAGCATTAAACCAAAACGATGCATTAAAAATGGGGTATATGCCCGAAGAACGCGGACTGTATAAAAAAATGTCGGTGATTGATCAACTTTTGTTTTTTGCAGAAATTAAAGGCATGTCTAGAACCGATGCCAAACAAGAAGCCGTAAAATGGCTGACCAGACTTGAAATGCAAACTTGGGCAGGTAAAAAACTCGAAGAACTTTCGAAAGGAATGGCCCAAAAAGTACAATTTTTATGTACCATAATTCACCGTCCAGAATTTATTATTTTGGATGAACCATTCTCCGGTTTTGACCCTGTGAATGCGGATTTAATTAAAGATTTAATAATTGAATTGCGCAACAATGGTGCTACCATTTTATTTAGCACCCACCGCATGGATAATGTAGAAGAATTGTGCGATTTTTTGTGCATCATCAACAATGGAAATGTGGTGCTAAATGGCGATTCAGGCAGCATTCGCAGAAAAATGTTTGCCCACAAATACAAAGCTGGATATTTAACAGAACAATCATTCGATAACAAAACTTTTATTCCCCTTCAATTTGAAAAAACCACCGATGGTAGGTTCATTTATACTTTCCATGCAGAAAACAACCAGATCGAAGCCTTATTGCAACAATCTACCCAACAAGGTGGCTTGATTTATTTTGCAGAAGATTTACCCACCATTCACCAAATATTTGTAGATACTGTAAAAGCATAAAAAATGAATAAAATTTGGGTCATCCTAAAACGCGAATACCTTACCAGGGTTAAAAACAAAACGTTTATTATCATGACGTTTTTGGGTCCTTTACTTATTGCACTTTTGTATGGGGGAATTATTCTTGTGGCCACCAAAGATGCAAGTGATAAAACCCCGCGAAATGTGCTGTACAATGATGAAAGCGGTTTTTTTAATAACAAGCTCGACAGTGTGATGAATTTTCATTTTGTGAAAGCACCAGAGAACAGAGAAACTGCATTAAAAAAAGTAAGCAGTGGTGAGTTCTATGCTTTGATGGAAATTAAAGACAAAAACATCAGCGATTTGGATAGCGTGCAATGGATTTCAAGAAAAACTTTGTCATTGCTTCAAAAGGAAAAAGTATCTGATCTCCTGGTCAATAAAGTGTATTCCAACAAATTGAAACAAAGCGGGCTGAGCCAAGGCATGATTGACAGCCTTAAACCTTCTACCAAAGTTTCTATGCTCGAAATTGATGAAACTGGCGGTATAAAAAGCAGCAGTTCCGGCATAAAAAGTGGAATCGGCTTCGCTTTGGCCATGATTGTATACATGTTTATTTTCCTCTACGGCTCTATGGTGATGCGAAGTGCCCTAGAAGAAAAAACGAACAGAATCGTAGAGGTGATTGTTTCCAGTGTAAAGCCATTCCAAATGATGCTGGGCAAAATTCTCGGTGTGGCATTGGTGGGGCTTACCCAGTTTGCAGCATGGATTGTTTTAAGCATTATTGGGGTGATTACCATAACCACATTGTTTGGTGAAAAAATTGCCAGCACTGTTGCCAAAGCCCCTGTAGCACCCGGAGGAGGATCTCAAATGGCTGCAGAACAATTCCAACAATCTGGCATGATGGATATGCTTTACAATTTGCCCCACCTGCAAATCATCACCATTTTTCTCATCTATTTCACCTGTGGGTTCTTATTGTATTCTAGTATGTTTGCTGCCATTGGCGCCGCTGTGAATCAAGAAACCGATGTGCAACAATTTATGATGCCTATTAGCCTTCCCCTCATTTTTGGGTTCTTCATCGCACAATCTGCGGTCTTTCAAGACCCCCACGGACCCATGGCTACCATATTCTCCATCATTCCATTTACAAGTCCGGTAGTTATGGTGGTGCGGTCACCGTTTGGAGTACCCATTTCTGAACTGTTGCTCAGCATTGGATTGCTTTTGGCTACCTTCATTTTTATGGTTTGGATTACAGGCCGAATTTATAGAATTGGCATCCTCATGTATGGCAAAAAACCTACCTGGAAACAATTGGGTAAATGGATTTTTATTAAAGACTAAATCCCATACTCAATAGAATGTTGTGGTTCAAAATAGCAATTTTTTACCTCTTTAAATTAGCCTTGAAGCATCTGGGCCAGAATTTATTTTTGTAAGGCCATCCAATTTATTGCAGTAAATTGCGTTTTCATAAAACCAGTGTACTTTATGAAACTGCTTTTCATTTTAATTTTCACCATGATTCTGATGCCAAAAACGATGGCCCAAGTTTCAGGAGAAAAAGCCAAATCAATATTTCTGGAACTGGGTGGCAGTGGCGGACTCGGCTCCATCAATTACGAAAAAACCATTTCAAATCAATCCAAATCCCTGCTCAATTACCGCATCGGTTTTAGCCTAGCTCCTATTGATAAAAACAACGGCACTGGACTGGTTTTTCCACTGATGATAAATAAAGTTTTAGGAAACGGCACGCATAAGATGGAGTTGGGGCTTGGGCAAGGCATTACCATTACCACCAAAGGTCAATTCTTCGCATTGGGATTGGCCAATTTTGGTTATCGGCATCAAAAAGCAGAATCTCATTGGTTTTACAGGGCGAATTACACCCCTTTAATCTCCTATATCATTTCACGGCAATGGCAACATTGGGCAGGTTTTAGCATTGGTTATCAAATTTAATGGGTATGAAGAAATACATTTTTATTCTCAGTGTTTTGTTGATGTGTCAGTGCAAAAAGGAAAAGTATTTTTATGGACCCAACAACTATTCAGACAGTTTTGAAAATTACACACTATTACAGGATTTGTTGTTGGACAATGATGTAAAATGGAGTTACACCCAGCTCACACGACCCAATAACGCTATAGTTGTAGACCCCAACATAAAACATCAAGGGGCAAAATCCCTGCGTTTTTATGCGCAAAAATCGGATTCAGAAGGTGCTTCAAAAAGCAGTATTTCCAAACAAAAAATGGCATTTTGGGAAGGAGAAACTGTAAAAATATCTGCTTGGTATTATATTGAAGATACCCAAAAATTGGATTGGATTTTTCTCTGTGATTTAGAAGAGCAAGCTACAATAGGAGCAGGACCTGGAATGCGAATTGCAATGGTAAATAACCAGCTGAGAATTGAACACAAATACAATGAAAAAGATGTGCTACAAAATGCTGAAAATCCCGTAAATTTTCCAAGAAATGAATGGGTACATTTGGAATGGGAAGTAAGCCTTTCCAGAAAAAACAAAGGCAGCATTAAACTTTGGCAGAACAATACTTTAATTATTGACCGCAAAAACCACCGCACACTTCCAAAAGACATATTGTATTTTCAGCAAGGCACCAAAGGCATGTACAGCAGTGTTGAGTTTGGAATTACGGCCAACTCAAAGGACAACAATGCCAGAATGTGGGTGGATGATGTTCAGATTGGAATAGTCAATTAATCTACCTTTCGAATCTTAAAAAGGTACCCAAAGGCAAAGTTTTCTTAAATTTGTCTCCCAAAAAAACCTCACCACTTTCGAACGTTTGTTCTACAAAATTAGCATGAATTAAATTTTCTGTTATTAATGGACTAAATCCCATGCTATATAAATTTATTAAAAAAAATGAATGTTCTTTCTCTAGCAATTGATTGCACATGGCCAACAAATCATCAATCTGTTTGTCGAGGTACCATTTTTCACCATCGGGACCCCTTCCATAAGCCGGAGGATCCAATATAATTCCGTGATATGTTTTGCCCCTTTTTATTTCGCGTTGTACAAATTTAAAGGCATCTTCCACCACCCATCGAATACCATCGAGGTGGCTACTTTCCATATTTTCTCGGCTCCAAGTAACCACTTGTTTTACCGAATCCACGTGTGTAACGTCGGCACCTGCTGCACAAGCCGCAAGAGAGGCTCCGCCAGTATAGGCAAACAAATTCAACACCCTTGGCTTGGGAATTCCCGTATTCTTTACAGCTGAAAATATCCAATCCCAATTGAATGCTTGTTCGGGGAAAATACCCACATGTTTAAAGGATGTAAGGGCCAAACGCATTCTTAACTTTAGGCCATTATTTTCATAGTTTACCATCCACCTGTCAGGCATACCAGATTGAATTTTCCAATTTCCGTTCTCGCTGTCTTTTTCACTTTTTCTATCGAAGGAGGCGTGGCAGCGTTTGGTCCATTCAGCATCGGCCAAACTTTTACGCCAAACAGCTTGTGGCTCAGGCCTGCGCAACACATATTTACCAAAGCGTTCCAGCTTTTCAAAACCTCCACTGTCAATAAGTTCGTATTCGGGCAATACAGGAGGGGTGCAGCGTTTAAATGCCATAGCGCGAAACTACAATGAAAATGAGCAGTTTCAAAAATTCTATGGTCAATCCATGAAAGTAGATTCACTAACTTTGCAACCCTTTATGACAACTTACGAAACAGGCAAACGTGTGATTATTGCCCCTACGGGGAACAAACTAAATTGCAAAGGTTGGGTGCAGGAAGCTGCATATAGAATGATACAAAACAACCTAGATCCTGATGTTGCAGAAAAACCAGAAGACCTCATCGTTTATGGTGGACTTGGAAAAGCTGCTAGAAATTGGCCTGCCTTTGACAATATATTGAAAGCCCTAAGGGATTTAAATGAAGACGAAACTTTAATCGTTCAAAGTGGCAAACCTGTTGGCATTCTGCCCACACATAAAGATGCGCCAAGGGTTCTGATTTCGAATAGCCAACTGGTGCCCAACTGGGCAAATTGGGACCACTTTAGAGAACTTGAAGCCAAGGGCTTAATGATGTACGGCCAAATGACGGCAGGCAGCTGGATTTATATTGGCTCGCAAGGAATTGTGCAGGGAACATATGAAACTTATGCAGAATGTGCACGCCAAAAATTTGGCGGCACGCTAAGAGGCACCTTAAATGTAACTGCTGGCTTAGGTGGTATGGGTGGAGCACAGCCACTGGCCATTACCATGAATGAGGGTGTGGCTTTGGTAGCTGAAGTAGAAGAATGGCGCATTCGCAAGCGTTTGGAAACCCGCTACTTAGATAGAATGGCCAGAAATATTGATGAAGCCATTGATGCTGCGCTAGAAGCCAAAACTCAAGGCAAAGCACTAAGCATAGGTGTGCTGTGCAATGCGGTTGATTTATTAGAAAGGTTGATTGAAAGAAATATCACTCCAGATACCCTAACGGACCAAACCAGTGCCCATGATCCATTAATTGGTTACTACCCAGAAGGAATGGATGTTGAAGCCGCCGATAGGTTGCGCCGAGACAATCCTGAAAAATATACTGAGTTGAGCTACGCTACCATGGTGCATCACGTGAAATTGATGTTGGAATTGCAAAAAAGGGGCAGCGTAACATTTGATTATGGCAACAATTTAAGGGGTCGTGCTTTAGAAAAAGGACTTACCAATGCATTCGATTTTCCTGGATTTGTTCCTGCTTTTATTCGACCATTATTCTGCGAAGGCAAAGGTCCATTTCGCTGGGTAGCCCTAAGCGGAGACCCCGAGGACATCTACACAACCGACAAATTAATACTGGAATTGTTTCCTGAAAATGAAAGCCTAAAACGTTGGATAGGTATGGCGCAAGAAAAAATCGCATTTCAAGGTCTGCCTGCCCGAATTTGTTGGCTTGGACAAGGAGAAAGAGAAAAAGCAGGACTCGCATTTAATGAGTTGGTACGCACTGGAAAAGTTAAAGCCCCCATTGTAATAGGAAGAGACCACTTGGATACGGGCTCAGTTGCTTCACCAAACAGGGAAACAGAAGCCATGATGGATGGCAGTGATGCGGTTGCTGATTGGCCAATTTTAAATGCACTGGTGAATACTGCTGGCGGGGCAAGCTGGGTGAGCCTGCACCATGGTGGTGGCGTAGGCATGGGCTACAGCATTCATGCAGGTATGGTAATTGTTGCAGATGGCACTGATGATGCAGAACGGAGAATTAAACGCGTATTGCACAACGACCCAGGAATGGGTGTCATTCGACATGCCGATGCCGGATATGATATTGCCAAGAAAACTGCCAAAGAACACGGACTGGATTTGGCCCAAAGACTGGGATAAATGGTTTATCTACCCGATGAATTTCCCTTTCTTGAAACGGAAAGGCTTGAATTAAAACCCATCTCAGATATTCATGCTCAAGATCTATTTGACATGAGGGCTGACCCAGAAACCATGCAGTTTATCAACCGGCCTTTGGCCAAAAGTGTGCATGATGCAGCTGCCCTTATAGCGGTAATCAACGAAGGTTGGCATCACCGATCATCTATAACTTGGGGTATTTTCTTAAAGGGCAGCACAATTTTGGTTGGTACCATTGGTTATTGGAGAATTGAAGCTGAAAACCTCAGGGCTGAAATAGGATATTTATTGCACAAAAATTTGCAAAACCAAGGATATATGTCTGAGGCGTTGACTTCCGTAATCGAATTTGGATTTAACACCATGTTATTGCATTCTATAGAAGCCAATTGCAATCCCTTGAATGTTCGTTCGGTTAATTTATTGCTTAAACATCATTTTATTCAAGAAGCTTATTTTAAAGAAAATATACTTGTAAATGGAAAATTCGAAGACACAGTAATTCTATCTAGAATTCACACGAATTCAATCTCTTGATTCAAAACCCATAATCGTTCTGTATGAGTGAAATGACTCTTTTGGGAGGGTCGCTTTTCTAGGAATCATGGCAAGGCCCCATTTAATTTGAATGCCATTTACATGGCCATCCCATTTTTTTGTAAACATGTGAATAAATTCATATTGTGTACAGAATTCGAATTTTTGTTCTAATCTTTTCCATTGGAAATAAAACGCCCAATTCCAATTCAATATATTTGCTTTTTGCGCCCAAACATCCGGAAAAGAAACCATGTTTTGTTGGTTCCAAAGATTGGACTCATAAATTCGAGTGCGCCTAGTATACCCCATTGAAACCCCAAATCTGCGAGTGGGATAAATGGTGGGAATGATGAACTCTCCCATAACTGAATTGGCAACAAATAATGCTTGCGAACGCTTTAAACCAATGGACTGTTTTAATTCGGAATTAAAGACATGCTGGTCTATACCATGGGTTAAGACCACAAATACCTTTTGTCTCCATAAAGGAACGTGCAGGTTTGCACCAAAATTATAGCCCAGGGCCGTTTGCTTAAGCAAATTGCCCATATTGGCATTTACACCAACACCTATATAGCCGTCATAACCCAGCTTAGCACCATATTGAGCAGACAACAAACATGGCTGTATATAAAGCATTAAAATAATAACCAATATTTTGGAACCTCTGTCCACGGTTTTTTAGTTAGACCCCTATTGAACTGAATGTTACCATCATTTATTTTAACACGCACGAAAGTTTACATACAAACGACTTTAATTGAAAATTAAATTTGGGTTATCTATAAAACAAAACCCTAACCTATCCTTAATTGGAATGCCATTTTAATACAACATAGCAGGCCAACTTTTGCGGGGTAAAACAACATGAAACGAATACTACTTTCATCCGCAATGTTGCTTTTTCTACTGCTACAATTTCAGGTAGGAAAAGCGCAAATTTCTCTGATTAAGGACTATCAGAACTTCAATTCACCGCAAATTGGCACCTTTCAAGGAATCAATTTTAGGGAAGCGGGCTTTTCTGGTCTCTACCCAATTCCAGGTACCAATGGAAAAGAGTATTGGACCATTACCGACCGCGGCGTAAACGTAGACGCAGCCAATGCCAACCCATCGGGTTGCCGTCCTACGTACGACAAAATTTATGGGTTCCCCAGCTATGCGCCTAAAATTATGCGCATCAGGGTAAATGGAGATTCTATTCAGATTCTTCAAATCATCAGCATGAAACGACCCAATGGAACAGGAGCTACTGGCCTTATAAATCCAACAGGATTGGGCAGTACTGCTGCGGAGATAGCTTCTACTGATACCGTTTTGGACTGCACCCGTTTTAATTTAAAAACCACAGCTAAAGATACCTGGGGCATAGATGCTGAAGGTGTTGTTGTAGACAAAGAGGGTAATTTTTGGATTTGCGAGGAAGGTGGACCTACCATTTGGAAACTCAATTCAAATGGTGTTGTATTAAAAAGATATACCCCTTACGCCAACTTACCAGGTGTACGCAATATTGATGTTCAAATTGATACTTGTTTCAAATACAGAAAAAATAACCGTGGATTTGAAGGCATTGCCATTACACCCAATGGTAAAATATATGCCATTATTCAAAGTCCATTGTTGTTCCCAACCAAAACCATAGGTGAAGGCACACGCTTGCACCGCATATTGGAAATTGACCCAGTAACCAATGCCAATAGAATGTTTGTTTATGTAAACGACGGAATTATTGGTGCATCTGGCTCTAACCAAATTCGCTTGAGAGATTGGAAAATTGGAGATATGGCAGCTATTAATGACAGTACATTCTTGGTTTTGGAAGCTGCTTTGAGAGGCACAACCGACATTAAAAAAATGTACCAAATCAACATCAATGGTGCTACAAATGTTTCTTCTGGACTTTACACTGGAAAAACCTTAGAAGCTTTGGTGGATTCAGTTGGTTTATTGGCCAACAACATCAAGGCAGTTAAGAAAACCTTGTTTATGAACTTGCTAACAAATGGTTGGCCTGCATCACTCGAGAAAGCAGAAGGCTTGGCCATAGTTAACGACAGCACTATTGCCATTGTCAATGACAACGATTACGGCCAAGTATCGGTTCCTGAAAACGGCATTGCCGCAGCTACAACTTTTACAAGCCACTTGTTTACTTACAGCTTAAAAGGAAGCAACAAATTGGTAAAATTTGTTGCACCCAATAGCAACCTAAAAATGGGTATTACTGGCCCTTCTACATCAAAAAGTCCATATTTAAGAGCTTTACAACCTGATGCCTATTTCACATCAATATTAACCGCTGGTGAAACAGTAGGCGGCTATAAAATGGCTGGAATACCTGATGGTGCTGGTGCATTGGACAATGGTGATGGTACTTTTACCTTTTATGTAAACCATGAAATCCCAAATTCCGGTGGCGTGGTTCGTGCACATGGTCAAAAAGGTGCATTCGTATCACAATGGAAAATTAACAAATCAGACCTTTCAGTAATTTCTGGTACTGACCTAATTAAAAATGTGTATTTGTGGTCTAATGGTGCATATGTACTTTCAAATTCTGCAAATTTAAATTCTAAGGCCGTTTTCAGCAGGTTTTGTTCTGGTGATTTGCCTGCTTTAACAGCTTTTTATAACCCAGTAACTGGACTAGGAACTACCGAAAGAATATTCATGAATGGTGAAGAAACAGGGTCTGAAGGTCGCGGTTTTGGGCATATCCTTACGGGCACCAATGCCGGAACTTCATATGAATTGCCTTATTTGGGTAAATTCAGTTGGGAGAATTCTGTGGCCAATCCAGTTATTGGAAACAAAACCATTGTGGTTGGAACAGATGATGCAACTCCGGGTCAGGTTTATGCGTATGTTGGAACAAAAACCAACACAGGTACTGAAATTGATAAAGCTGGATTGAACAATGGTAAATTATTTGGTGTGGCAGTTGCTGGCCTTACTGCTGAAGTGAGTGGTTCTTTCCCTGCTGTAAACACCACTTTTACTATGGTAGATATTGGAAACATCAAGGACTCATCAGGTGCTTTTATCAATACCAAGAGCAATACATTGGGGGTTACCAATTTCTTGCGCCCTGAAGATGGAACCTGGGATCCATCAAATGCAAAAGATTTCTATTTTGTAACTACCAACGGATTTACTGCTCCAAGCCGCTTGTGGAGATTGAGGTTCAATGACATTCAAAACCCTGAAAATGGTGGAACCATCACTGTGCTTTTGGATGGAACTGAGGGCCCTAAAATGATGGACAATATTGGCATTGACAATTCTGGTCATTTATTGATTCAGGAAGATGTGGGAAATAACGCACACAATGGCAAAATTTGGCAATACAATACAGCTACAGATGCATTAAAACTTGTAGCTGACCATGACCCAACCAGATTTGAAGTTGGTGGCTCATCATACGTAACCCAAGATGAAGAATCATCCGGTATTTTTGATGCACAAAGTTTGCTAGGTCCTGGCATGCACCTGTTGGTTGACCAAGCACATTATTCTATTTCAGGCGAAGTATATGAAGGCGGTCAATTTTTGGCATTCTACAACCCTGAAACTGCTGTAAACAATCCAGAAATAGCTGTTACTGGCAACTCAGTAAACATTGCAGATGGAAACACTGCAGTATCTGTTTCCGACAACACAGATTTTGGCAGGTTGAGTATTTCTCAATACCAAAATAGAACATTTGTTCTAAAAAATACAGGCACAGGTGATTTGGCCATTTCTCATATCTCATTTGGTGGTGCAATTGCATCAGATTTCAGTTTGGCATCTCCAGCCATGTTCCCAATAGTAATTGCACCGAACAGCAGCTACAATTTGATGGTTAAATTCATGCCACAAGGCTTGGGATTGCGCAATGCCACACTTTATATGCAAACAACCGATGTAAATGAAGATGTATACAACTTTGCAATTGGCGGCTTTGGTTTGGGTGCAGGCGTTACTGG
>JADYZD010000228.1 GCA_020853295.1 Bacteroidia bacterium
AACTCAATAGCAGCAGCTTCTAAACTTAAATCTCCCCTTTTTTTGCGAAGCAACATTAATGATTCGTTGGTGGCTATTCGGTAAATCCAACTGTACAAGGCACAATCGCCACGAAACTTACCCATATTCTCCCAAACCTTAATAAAGGTGTTTTGGGTGGCATCATCAGCATCATCATGACCTACCAATATTCTGCGGTTGTGGTAATATACACGTTCCTTAAACCTGCGCACCACTTCCATAAACACAGTTTTGATGTCTGCATTGGTGGCCATTTGCAATGCCAATTCTTGGTCAGTAAGTTTAGAAAAATCCACCCTTGGTTTAAAATTCGGGCCTTGCCCCAACTAGGATTCAAAAAAAGGTGAAAAGTTTAATCAGCTATGGGTTGTTTTTTAAACTGTCCAATCTTGGATGCACCAAAGCAAACCACCACCAAGGAATCAGTGCAGGCAATACCATACAGATATAACCACCCGGCATTACTGGAGAATGTGGATGACTATCCAGCATGTGATATGGTTTAGAAGCATAATAATGGTGATCGGCATGCCTGCTTAAGTCGAATAACACAAAACGGGAAATGACCTTATCGCAATTCCAAGAATGCGTATGGTCTACTTTTTCATGTTCATTTCGTACCAAACCGTAGTGCTCGATATAATTCACATATTCCAACAAGGTGTTCGAAACCAACACCACACCCAACCAAGCAAACAACACCATCCAACCTCCCAAAAAAAGCAACAAAAGCATAAACACAAGGATAATTACTAAGTTGCCCACCAGAATATTGGAAGTATGAAAAGCCCTTCGTTGTATTTTACCCAAGCGCTTTTTCTCCGATTCCCATGCCTCTTTTGTTTGTCCCCTCACAGTGCGATAAAAAAAAGCATACAATGTCTCGTTGCGTTTTGCAGTTGCGGCGTCACTTTCAGTACCCACATGCCTATGGTGAATGCGCAAATGGTGCACATAAAAATAATAATTGCCACAAGAAAGCAACAGGTATTTGCCCATGAGTTGCGTAAAGGTGGATGCTTTGTGTATGAGTTCATGTGCCACTATAATTCCACCTGAACCGGCAGCAACTCCTGTACTAATAACAGCCAAAACCGCAAATCCACCCGTTAAAATTTGAGAATACACACCGAAAAGCAACGATGCTAATGCCACTGTATGCAGTAAAAGCTGTGCCATTAGAATTGCCTCCGGAATGATTGCATCTTTTCTACCATGGGAGTTTGAGGTGTTTTTCCCCATCATCAACTCTATGATTGCCAGTATGAGCAAGCTATAAACGATATTCAGCCCAGCCCACCATCCCCCATTTAAGTTGCCAGCTACCGCCAAAAGAGCTGGAATCAAACTAAAGCCATATGAGAGGTCGCGTTTGAGCAAAACAGATACAAATGTACCCATTTACAAGTAAATTTCGATTTCAAAACCCCTTACCCCGTATGGATTATAGAATTTTATACTGCTTTATTTTAACAAAGTATTGAATACATTTGAATTTTTTGTATTTTTGCAGCCCATTTCAGAAAGTCATGAACCCTATTGTTAAATCCATATCACAGGAATATTTAAGAGCCGACCTACCAGAATTCAAAGCTGGAGACCGTGTAACCGTATTCTATAAAATCAAGGAAGGAAACAAAGAACGTATCCAACAATTCCAAGGCGATGTTATCCAACGCCGCAATAGTGGTATCGACGAAACCTTCACAGTAAGAAAAATTTCTAACGGTGTTGGTGTTGAAAGAATTTTCCCTGCAAACAGCCCTTACATTGATAAAGTAGAGGTTAACCGCCGCGGAAAAGTTCGTCGTGCGCGTATTTTCTACCTTCGCAAAACCATTGGTAAGAAATCACGTATCAAAGAAAAAAGGTCTTAATACCAAATTTAGTATAATAAGGCTGTCTTTTAAGGCAGCCTTTTTTTATGGCTTTAACTGTGCTTCAAACCAGTAAAAGTCTCCTACCCTAGCAGTTTCTTTCAATTGGAGTAAACCGCCATATTGCTCCATCAACAATTCTGGTTGATTGGTAATAACACCTCTGGCCCCTTGTTTTACGTAATTCATGATGCTGCTTTTTGCATCATTGGCATCATACCACGGAAATCCCTTGGCATGCAAATAGTAAAAGTACACACAACCAGAGGGATCGGGTCCAACAATATACCGGATGTTCGACTTTGAATTTCTTAAGATTGCCGCCTGATTGTCGCTTTTCACCAGCGTTTCGGGCACCCTGTAATGACTGGGGATCCAGTTCCGGCCTTCCCTAAACACGGTCCACACAGGCGCTAAAAAGAACAAAGCAACAGCAATATTTCTCAGCATACCCAACTTCAAGTATTGGAATCCATAAGCAATTGCTATGGCAATAAATGGACTAAAAACCAGTGTATAGTATCCATGGTGAACAAACTGGTATTGCAGCGCAAAGTAATAAGCACAAGCTGCAGCAATAGAAGCAGAGGCCAAAAGCGTATGGCGTTTGAACAAAAACACCATTCCCAAAACAAAAAGTGGCAACAAACCATATCCCACCCAAGTTTCAGGAATATCAGAAAATACATTGCCCAACCCTATTTCAAAAAACTGCCCTACAGATTTTGGCGGACGTACCTCAGAAAGAAATTCCCATAGGCCATACATTTTGGTCAATTTTTTGGCATACCATTGCCACAAAACACTTGCTGAAAGTGCAACAACCGTCATTCCAATAGCACCAATAGTAAACTTTCCAAAACTCCATTTTTCTTTCTGCCAAAGTGCAATGGCAAGTGGCACCAGACATATCAAGAACTGCAATTTGGTTAAACCAGCCAAGGCGATGAATAACAAAGCCAATAACCAATACTTTTTTGTACCAGAACCCAACCACTTTAATGCAAACAGCCAACCCCAAAGCATAAAACACAATGCCAACAAATCGGGCACAGCATTTACACTGTGGTAATAGAACTCTGGGATAAAGACCAAGGCCAAAGCACCAAAAAATGACATAGACAACGATTTGGTATACCCATGAATCAATAAAAACAACCCAGTAAGTGCAAAAATGGAAATGAGCAAGCTCCACCAGCGGTGCAGGGTATGTGAAAATCCGAATGCTTTGTACAATACCGCTAGCCCATATTCATATGCCGGAAATGCAGGCCCTGTGATACCTGGTGTATTGTAACGTTTGTCAATTCTTGGCATCAACAGGTTCATGTCCTCCTCATAATAATTTCGGGCCAAGGCCAAACTATTGCACTGCCTCCAAACATGATTCCCAACTGCAGGGGTATTCATTACGGGTGCATGAATTGCAGACTGCACCAATAGCAAAACCAGCAACAAAGTGCCGATTTTCGAAGTGTTTATTTTAGAAATCAAACCCTGCAACATCACCAAGTGTGGTCAATGATAATTTTATATTCTGAATTGATTTTTTTGGTGATCAAACTGAAATAACCCGAGGGAGTATCGGCAGTGCGTATCAAACGCCATTTTCCTGTAACATGGCCCAATTCTTGGCTTTGATCTAAAAATTCAATTTCATCTAAATCAAAAATCAATTTTCCCATTGAGTCTTTATTGGGATAATGCTTTTTGTAAGCAATCAATGTGTTTTCCCAGCCTTTTCTGCATCCTTTTTTAGAAATAAATTGCATGCTGCTGTCCTTGTGATACCCTTTCATAAACCCATCTATATCGCCAGAATTCCAAGCCTTTACCTGGTCATCTAGCATCATTTTAATGGAATGAATGTTGTCGTTTTTATTTACATTATTGCACGAAAACAATAAAAACAATGTTAAAATTATTGCAGTATTTTTCATTTATGATTCAATTATTTCCTACGCCCAGCCTAAGTCCAAAAGAAATTACATTGTGGTACACCCCTGTTGGAAACAACAAATTGCTTCCTGAATTTCGAATCGAATTTAAACTGTACTGGCTTTCCAAAACCACCCTTTTGTTATTGGCAAACATATATTCTAAAAACAAACCACCGAGCACATTAATTTGCCGCATATCGGATTGCAGGTTCAATACAAAATTGTCCTTATCCTCTGCCCTTAGCAAATAGGTAGTTCTCAATCCGCCGCCCAAACTCCACTTTTCATAATAGCGCACCAAGTACACGGGTATATCTATCATTTGATACACCAAATGGAAGGATTGTGCTCCCGGATTTAGGGGATCAAATGCCCGCCTGCTGCCACGAACAGAGAACCCAGCACCAGTAAGGTAAGACCAACCACCATGTGCAGCTTCCCCCAATCCTTGTCCTACCAAATAACCCGCTGAAAATCCAAATTTATTAAAGCCTGATGCGCCATCTCCATCGATTTGGCAAAAATTAGCGCCCAAATGGAAACTGCTGTAAAATTGTTGTTTGGTATACTGTGCCTTGCATTCTGAAAAAAAATTCATGCCCAAGATGCACAAAAAGGTTAATTTCGCAATTGCTGTTTTTCTCATTTGAATTGGCGGCAATTTACAAAATCGAATTGGAATTTGAATTTTTGATTGTTGGAGCCGGTATTGCCGGTTGTTCACTTGCCCTTGAATTGCACAGGGCGGGCAAATCTGTTTACATCATCGACCATAACAACCCAAATACATCCAGCCGCATAGCTGCAGGATTGGTAAATCCCATTGTTCCCAAACGTGTCATCCTCACTTGGGAAGGTGAACACATTTTCCCAAAAATTGCTGCATATTATTCCGAAATTGAACAATATCTAAACACGCCGTTTTACTATCCCATGCAAATGCTGCAAATTCATGCATCAGAAGCGGAAAGAAAACTATGGGAACAGCAATCCGAAAAACCCATTCACCATGACTTTATTGTACCCCAAAGTGGCACACTGCCTGATGGACTTATTTCCCATCATGGTCATTGCGAAATCCGACATTGCGGTCGCTTGGATACCAATGCATTTTGTGAAGCCATAATTGATTTTTTTAAATCTAAAAATGCATTCGAAAGTGCCATTTTTGAATATGAAAATTTGGTTTCAACCTCCTCCAATAAATGGGAATATAAAAACCTGAGTTTTGATAAAATTGTTTTTGCTGAAGGTGTAGGATTAAAACAAAATCCTTGGTTTGGATATTTGCCTTTAAAACCCGCTACAGGAGACATTATTACAGTAAAATCAGACAGCATAAATTCTCATGCTATTTTGAAACAAAAACACTGGACAATTCCCCTAAAAAACAATACTTTTTTGGCTGGAAGTAATTTTATTCACGAACCCAAAAACGAAAATAAAGCTGGAGAAATTGAAGACATAATTTCTGGTTTAAATAAATGGTTTGGAGAAGTGGAACTTGTGAATGCCGATAGAACTGCACGTCCCACTGTTGTTGACAGACGCCCTTTTATGGGCGAGCACCCCAAACAAAAAGGTTTGTTTGTATATAATGGACTTGGCACCAAAGGTTGCAGCCTTATTACCTGGCTCACACCGGCCATGTGCAAATACCTGACACACCAATCCAGCTTGCCTGAGGAAACGCTTATTCAGCGTTTTTTACTTTGATTCTTTGCTCAATTAAATTTTTGAATGCATCAATATTATTTACAATGGTGCAATTGGCTGGCAAAGTTGTATCGTGCAAGCGCAATACCTGATTGCCCGACAGCACAAT
>JADYZD010000229.1 GCA_020853295.1 Bacteroidia bacterium
GTGTTACACACGATTATTCTATGGGTTTTGCAGGCAATATTGGATTTAGGGCTGCCACTGCTCACAGTTTTAAATTTTATGATTTGAGCAATGAAAAAAGCACAGAATTGGTTGTGCATCCATTTTGTGTAATGGATGTGGGATTAAAAAATTATTTACATTTGGATGTTGCCTCGGCAATAAAAACCATTGAGAATTTAAAAGACATTTGCAAAGCAGAAAAAGCACCATTTTGCTTTATTTTTCATAATGAAAGCGTTTCAGACAATGAGGGATGGACCGGATGGAGAAATGTATTTGAAACATGCCTGAAATAAAATTTCTCACCCATAGCCAAATTGACCAAACCCTTTGGGATGCATGTGTACACGATGCACCCAACAACTTGGTATATGCCTACAGTTGGTACTTAAATGCCTTGTGTGGCAATCAGTGGAATGCGGTTGTCATTGGAAACTATGAGGCTGTTTTTCCGCTTCCTTATAGAAAAAAATGGGGCATTTCTTATGTATACCAACCCTTCTTTTGCCAACAATTGGGCTTGTTTGGCCTAAACAATGGGGTGCACATTCATGAAGTATTGAATGCCATACCTGCAGTTTACAGAAGGGTGCATTTGCAGTTAAACCCAGCAAATTTGCCTGAAAAGAACATTCAATTGAAAACCAATTATTTGTTGGATTTAAACCAACCTTATGACGCACTAAAAAAAGCATATAATAAGGACGCCAAGCAGAACATTAAGAAATATGCCCAATTGCCAATCGTATTTTCAAAAACTGCAAATCCAGAGTTGGTAATAGAATTGCACAATAATGTATGGGGAGAAAAAGATGCAAAACTCAACCCCGCTGATTACGGCCGATTTCTGGCAGTTTGCAAATCCGCCTCTGAAAAAGGCTGCTTTTTTACCGTTGAGGCACATTTGCATGGGGAACTGTTGGGCGCGGGTATTTTTATACAATCGGCACATAGACTGCACTATTTGGTAAGCGGCCCCACTGCAAAAGGCCGCGAAATCAGTATTATGCATGGTATTATTGATTATATTATTCAAACTTTTGCCGAACAAAAACTCATACTGGATTTTGAAGGAAGTGAAATACCCGAGGTGGCAAAATTTTATAAAAAATGGGGTGCCCAAGCCGAGAAATATGGCGTTTTTCTTTGGAACCGTTTGCTCAACAATAGGTTATAAGCATTCTAAAATTTGACATATTGAATGAATATTCATTTTGTCAACGAAATCAACATTTTGGACACCTGGCCACATGCACAAACCGAATGTTTGTTCTGACTTTTTCATGACAATTAAACCATTATTTCATGACAATTTTGTGACCGTGTTAAAGCCGTACTTGATTCTCATTTGCATTTTGTCCATTGCGTTCTCTGCTAGCGCACAGCGCACTGTGGGTTTACAAAGCATAGATCCCAGTCACCAAAAGGGATATGTATTGTTTACACCACTCAATAGCAAGAAAACTTTTTTAATCAATGAATGCGGCGAATTGGTGAACAGTTGGTCTAGTAATTATACTGCAGGTGTCGCACAAACTTTAACACCAGATGGAAGCCTATACCGTTGTGGCTTGGTATTACCTCCTCCCCGCTTTGGTCTGGGATCTGGCGGCATTATTGAAAAATTTGACTGGAATGGCAACATTACTTGGTCTTTAAAAATTTCAGATAGCACTCAAGTATTTCACCACGACATTACTTTAATGCCGAATGGCAATCTGCTCGCAATAGTTTGGGAAAATAAAACCACTGCAGAAGCCATAGCGCATGGCAGAAAACCATCCATTGCAAGCCCAAGTGTTTGGAATGAAAAAATCATAGAAATTCAACCCATCGGAACTGATTCCTTTGAAATTGTTTGGGAATGGAGTGCCTGGAACCACGTGATTCAGGATTACGACAACTCCAAAGCCAATTACGGTGTGGTAGCCAACCACCCTGAACTTTTTGACATCAATTTTGTAGGCAACAATTACCAAGATTGGTTCCACATCAACTCTGTAGACTTCAATCCACAGTTGAACCAAATTATCCTTAGCGCACACTCAACTGATGAAATTTACATTATTGACCACTCCACCAATACTGTAACTGCCTCTGGCCACTCAGGTGGCACATATGGAAAGGGTGGCGATATCCTTTTTAGGTGGGGAAATCCACAAGCCTATCAAAGAGGTACAGCAGGGGATCAACGCTTATTTCACCAACACCATGCCCATTGGATACCGAATGGATATCCCGATTCTGGTAAAATTGTGGTGTTTAACAATGGCCTAAATAGACCAGGAGGCAATTACTCATCGGTAGATATGATAGACCCAACTGTAAGCAGCCCAGGCGTGTACAAATTGCTTTCGGGACAACCTTATGGCCCAGTTTCACCTGTTGAGTTATACAAAGCCGAGGTTCCCACTGATTTTTATGCCATGAACTTATCCGGCGCTTATAGCTTAAAAGGCGGTGGTTTGTTTATCACTTCAGGTCCTCAAGGTGCTTTTATTGAAACCAATACCGAAGGCGCTGTTGTATGGAAATATATTAACCCTATAAACGCGAATGGTGCAGTTACTCAAGGCGATGCTGCTGGTGCCAATCAGGTATTCCGGGCACAATGGTACCCCACGGATTTTGCAGGTTTCAAAAACAAAAACATGACTGCTGGTGCAGAAATTGAGAAAAGTCCAATAAGCCCTTCCTTATGCGCCGCCATCAATATCAAAGAATTCGGAGTCAACACCGATGCAGGATTCTATCCCAATCCTACTGAAGGCGTATTGTATTTCAAAGGGGTACCTGATATGGTTCAAGTTCAAAGTATAGATGGAAGAATTGTAGCAAATTGCCAAAATGCCATCTCGTTGGATTTAAATCATTTAAAACCTGGTATTTATACGATAACTTTAAATACCTCGGGCAAAATTAGCACGAGCAAATTGCTGGTTCAGTAATTTATTGCAACCTGTAAGGCATTCCATAATCTCCGTTTGGAGCTCCGTGCATATGGATAAAAATTATAAAACACAGGGCAATAACGGCTTGTGAAACCAATACTACGGCAAACCATTTATTTCCTTTTTGCAGCCAAAATTTGGCAAATACTGCATGAATAAATGGGGCTGCAGCAATTAAATAATGGCTTCTTACGGGTGAACCGCTAAGCGTTAATAGCAAACCTGGAATCAAAACAAAAGCAAAACCATAGAATACCAAAGGACTTGAAAAATTGGGTTTCCTCCATTTCACAGTTCCACTTTTAAAAATAGAAATTGCAGAAACAATTGTTACTGCCAAAATCGCTACAGCAGCTACAGCAGGCAGAAAAAGGCTAAAATTTAGCATTTTAAACAAATCCTTACCCAAAGAATACTGCAGGTTGATTCCCATGGGATCTAAAACGGCATGGATCCAATACTCAAATTTAAATACA
>JADYZD010000230.1 GCA_020853295.1 Bacteroidia bacterium
AGATGGAATTGTAGCCCGGTTCAATAAAGGCAATGGAGCTATGGTTCAGGCGGCTTACATTGGAACGTCCAATTACGATCAAGCTTATTTTTCTCAAACCGACAATAGTGGTAATCCTTATTTTTATGGCCAAACCGAAGGCACTTTTCCAATTTTAAGTGCGCCATTTAACCAGCCGGGTAAGGGTCAGTTTATAGTTAGGATGGACAGTTTGTTGGCCACAACCACCATGAGCACCACGTTTGGTGCCACCGATAACCGGCCCAATATTTCGCCCTCAGCTTTTTTGGTTGACCAATGTGAAAGGATTTTTGTTAGCGGTTGGGGCGGAGAAGTAAACGACCATCTTATAGACCAGTTTACATTTGAACCCAAAAAGCACCGCAATACAGGTTCTACTTTTAATATGCCCATAACCCCAGATGCGGCGCAGAGCAAAACGGATGGTAGTGATTTTTACGTGGCCATTTTTTCAAAAAACATGTATTCATTGGCTTATGCCACATACTTTGGAGGCGTTTCGTCGGGTATTAAGCAAGCCAATGAGCATGTAGATGGCGGCACCAGTAGGTTTGATAAAAAGGGAATTATATACCAAAGTGTTTGCGCGGGTTGCGGCAGAAACGGTTTGTTTCCAACCACACCCAATGCTTATTCACGCACCAATAACAGCACCAATTGCAACAATGCACTCTTTAAAATAGATTTTGAAAACTTAAATAAGGTTCCAAGGATGAAGGACACCTTTATTGAGGTTACGGCCACTGAAAGCATGTCATTTGGTTTAACTGCAACAGACCCCGATCCTTATGATCCAGTAAGCATGTCTTATACTTGGATACGTAGGGCTGGAGCAAGGGGTATCAATCTGCCTTCTATAGTCGTGAATCCCGGAGTGGGCAAGGCCTCATTTAGTTTGAATTGGAAAACAGATTGCAGCAATTGGTCTAAAGATACCATAGAAATTCGTTTTATGGTGTTTGATAAGGGTTGCCCTAAAGCAGATACCTCTTATGCCACAGTGAAAATATTGGTAAAAGAGCCACCGCATATTTATCCATCAGAATCGGTTTGTGTAAGTTTTGACCGCACTACCGGCCGCTTAAAGGTTGCATGGCCTGCCACTACCCAGCCTGATATGCGGTTCTTTAAGTATTTTATCTTAAGAAGAATTTACAACAATGTAACCGTGGCGCTAGATACCGTGAGAAATGTTGCAGCTGGCGAATACCTAGACCTTAATGTAGTGGATCCCAACACAAACAACTACTGTTACTATCTGGAAGGGTACAACACTTGCGATGTGAAGGAGTCGGCCAAGCCTTTTTGCACAGTTACCGAACTGAACAATCCCATTGCCGGAGTAGATGTGCAGTTTGCCACAGTAGAAAACGACCGCAGGGTAAAAATTTCATGGGAAAGAAGCTTGGAACAAGATTTTAAAGACTATGAACTGTACCGCTATCCGCGTGGTGGGGCACCAGGTAAGTTGCCATTGGCATTTACCACCGATACCTTTTTTGTGGATTCATCTTTCAACGTAGATTTAGAATCAAACTGCTACAGAATTGTGGTTACCGATAAATGTGGTCATGTTTCAGAAATGAGCAATCCGGGTTGCAATGTGGTGATCAATGGCAGTGCAGTGGGAAGACCAGAATACTATTTCGACCTGAATTGGCAAGACTATATTGGATGGAAAGAGGGTGTTAGCAATTGGACATTAGAACGCCAATACAACAATTATCCTTGGTCTGTAATGAATACCACCAATGCATCGGTGCTTTTGGCGCGCGACAACCAATTGGATTTTGATTGGGGTGGCTACTGGTACCGTGTAACTGCCAGTGAATACCTAAAAAATTGCAATAGGCTGCCTGCAACCTCACAAAGCAACTGGATTTACCTCTACCAACCACCAGAATTGTGGGTGCCCAATGCGTATACTCCTGAAGGCAACAACATCAATGATGTGTGGGGCACTGTGCCTGTTTTTGTTCGGAATTACAGTATGAAGGTGTACAACCGTTGGGGACAAAAAGTGTGGGAGAGCACCGATAAAAAACGCCAATGGGATGGTTATGTCGATGGGGTAAAAGCGGCAGACGGAGTATTCGCCTGGCATGTAGTGTTTGATGGTTGGGACGATAAAACCTATAAAATGACCGGAACGGTTACCATTCTACATTAGACTAAAATTTACAGCCAAAGCCCATACGTATAGAACCTAATAAGTCTAGATTTTCGTCATTTTGAAATACACCTCTCAAACTAATTACACAATTATTTTTTAAAGGTACTAGTAAACCCAGTGAAGATGTATAACCAAATGAACTGTGTCTGGATTTATAAGTATAACTGTCCCAATTGTTACTAAAAGTATTGTAGCGGTTGAAAATTCCACCACCCAATTCCACCTGCACTTTGAATTTGTTAAAAAATGTCTGGTAATAGCCCATTTCTATACCTGTAGCCCAAATGTTAAGTGATGGCCCCCAACCTATAATATGATAATTAGGGTAACTAAAATTGAAAGTAGAGATACCAATAGCAAGCCTAGAATGAGAAGCAATATATCTGCTGTATTCACATATAGCACCGGTGCCCCACATGTCGCTGGTTCTTGATAAGTCTGTATTTGCCCTGCTTATTTCTATTCGTGCAAATGACTTGGTCGAGTTCTGCGCCAATATTGGCAATGATGAACACAAAATGGAAAGGATAAATATTGTTTTTTTCATGGGTATAAAAATTGCTTTTGAACAAATATACCCAGAAATTACAAAATCCTTAATGCTCTCTGCCTGCAAGCATGTCTATCAATTCTTCCAGTATTGCAGTGTTTTGGTTTCTTGCTTTGAGCAACTTGATATCTTGGTTTGCCTTTTCTTCATATGAAGCTGCCAATTGTTTGAGCTCAGCATCCAGTGCATGTGCTTTTAATGCCTCTAGTGTTATCGATATCCGTTCCTCAACATTCTGGTTTTTGAACCATTCGTCAATGGGCAATTCTTTGTTTTTGGCGGCTATGTACAACCAGGTTTTTTTGCCTTCAGCGATATCGCCACCAGGTTGTTTTCCTGTTTTTTCCGGATTGCCAAAGGCATCTAGCCAGTCATCGTTTAATTGAAAAGACAAACCCACATGGATAGCTAGGTCGTAGTACAATTTGGCCGTTTCTTCATCACTACCGCCTGCGGTAGCCCCCATAAAAGCAGCACAACCTAGCAATACAGCGGTTTTTAATTCAATCATTTTCAGGTATTCTGCTTCGGTTACATGGTCTTTTTGACTAAAGTCCATGTCCATTTGCTGTCCCTCGCAAACTTCCCTGCCTGTTTTATTGAAAATGCTAAAAATCCGTTCTTTTTCTGGCCCTGAATAATTCATTAGAAATTCATAAGCCGCAACCAGCATATTGTCTCCAGCCAAAATAGCCGTTGGCATATCCCATTTTTCATGCACTGTTGGTTTTCCACGTCTCAATGGGGCATTATCCATAATGTCATCATGCAGCAAGGTGAAATTGTGAAATACCTCTATGGCTTGTGCCAAAGGCAATGCGCTGTTGATTTCTCCACCTGCCGAAATGCATGAAGACAATACCAACAAAGGCCTCGCACGTTTTCCCCCCAAATCCATAATGTAATTCATGGGGGCATAAAGGGTTTCAGGATTGCCAAAAAACAACTGCGACTTTCTGTAATTTTCGTACTGGCTAAATAGCTGGTGTATGCTCATTGATTCATGCAAATTAACAAACAAATGGGCATTGGGTTTGGATAAAATAAAATTTCAAAACAGTCTTGCCGTGTTGATTGAAACCGCATTAATAGGAATAAAAAGGCCATCTCAGGCGAATACCTCGCCCTATTCCCGCAACTCAGTCTTTAATCAACGGCTTGCTCAGCAGCAAATGATTGTCCATTAAGTCCAAAACCAGCACCTGATAAACCCCTTGGGCTAGGCCATGGAGTTCTATTTCCAAAACTGCCAGTCCCGGTTTTAACATGCAGTTGTTCATGGATTTTACCACTGCACCTTGCGTGTTTACAACAGTTACATTACACATGGTTAGGCTGTTTACATTGATTTCAAATGTTGCCTTATTGGTTGTGGGATTTGGGTACAACTTCGTCGGCGCAACTGTTTTGGTCACATCTTCTGCTCCAGCAGTTGCACTAGAAACCATTACAAAATGGCTGCCTACTTTTTTATCTACCATTCCGTATTGTCCGGTAACCACAAAACGGTAAGGCCGGTTGTGTTGTTTGGCAATACAGGTGTAATCACCCCAGCGCGACATGGTATCTTTAATATTTGGCCATTGAAATGAATTTTCACCGGCTTTTGCTACCACAAAATCACTCACATCTGTATTGGGTGAAATGTAGAACAAACCATAACCTGGATAATCGTTTTGTGAGGTGTAATTGGCTGCAATTAATACACCATCCACACTGTCGGCGCTTCTAAAACCACCGTATTGGATGCTGGAATATCCCAGTTCATATGTAGGATGTTCAAAAACAAAACTATAGGTTTCACTAAATTCCACATCGTTGGGGTCAATTTTGATGCGCAAGTAATAAATGGCTGTTTTCTCATTTTTTACTGTAGTGAAACTGCTGTGCAAGTAGCCTTTATCGTAAAAAGCACTTCGGGCAACACTGCCTGTCATTTGCAAGGGAATGGTGCTCCCTTTTTGTGGTGAACTGATTTTTTTATAATAGTACTCAGGCAAATCCAAATGATAAATCTGACTGATTTTATTGTTGGCATTGCTGATGTCTGATTCCAAATAGCAAATATCCAAATTCCGGGTACCATAATAAGAATTGGGTGAATGTGCAGTGTGTATCATGTACAGCCTACTGTTGGAATTGCTAAAATTGTTGTGCCCCGCAACAAAACTGCTAATATCTGTAAGTATGTGTTTTTTAATGGTGAGTGGGGTACCACTGTAGCCTTTTTTGTAGTCGATTTCAAACACAATTTGATGGGAAATACTGCCCAATAATTTGCTCAAATTACCCAATACAAATAACTCTTTATTGGTAAATGCCAATGTTGGGTAATCGGTTCCCCAGAGTGTACCGTCAACTACCTCACGACCGTCTATTTCATAAGTATTCCAAAGCCCAGCGGCATCATTGGTTTGAGAAAAAGCCAAAAGCACCTTGCTGCTAGAAATATTGAAGCTTCCATTGGTTTTGTTGAATTGCACATAAGCAGCAGAAACCACCCACCTGTCGCGCAAGGGATCATACAATATCTGCGGATCAAATACTTGTTGTCCGGTATCTTGTTTGGGCAAAATTCCAAAAAAGGCTTCTAGTGTTTTGCCACCTTGTTTTACCAAAATACTGTCGTAAAGTGAGATGATCATATTATTGGCGGTAAGCACATGACCAGTGTTGGAAATGCCAATGGTATTGTCAACAGGATTGTAGTTTTGGTTGTCGATTAACTTGGGAAATCCAATAATGGGATTGGCAGCGCCACCTCTTGATACCACACCTGAACGCAATTTTGTTGCTTTGTTTTTCGCAGGTGTATAGAAATATCCAGTATCACTCTGGTTGATCGAAGCCAAATTCCCTGCATTGTAAATCTTCATTTCTGGACTTTCAGGAAGGGCTGAAAAATGTACCGTTTTAGGCGCAATTTCTGGCATATAAGTAGACCATGTTCTATGCTCAGGGGAATTTTGTGCAAATAGGTTTGCACTTAAGCCAAAAGCCAATATAACTGCAGCGATTCTCATGGTGTTGTAATAATAAAAGGTTTGGAAAAACGGTACTGTTCATTGTCAAGTAACAAATAATAGATTCCATCTGAATAATTTTCCAGTGGAATATATTCATCATACAATTCACCTGTTGCAATTTCTTGCAAGGTGGAACTGTAAATTTTGTACCTCGAATTTATCGGTAAAGGCAAACCATTTATTTTTAAATATTGGTTGGGTAGGTTTACAGAAATAGAAATATTTTCTTTAATAAATGGCTCTTGCGTTAAGGGTTTGGCATCCCGTTCTACAATAGGTAAAATTACCAAATCCGCATCGAAACGCCCGTTGTAACCATCTCCATAATTGGCACCCAAATATGCCCTATCAAAACTGCCCCATCGACCTGCCAAAAAACTGCTTAACCTTACTTGGATAGATAGGTCTGCAGTTGGCAACAATAGAGAATCCAATTTATAAGAGTTTACAATTATAAGTGTGTCATCTACAATTTGGCTATAATCCACACTTACCACAAAATCGGCACCGTAAACAAATGCATCTCCATAATCAAAGTAGACTGTAGTATACAGGGTGTCTTTTTCCACTGTTCTCATATCTACTTTGCCTTTGGCCAAGAGTTTTGCAGGTGTGCTGTCGGGGCCCACAGAATACGCTTTTAAATAAATAATATCAGGTGTTCCTTTAATTCCCGCAATGCCATATACCATTGCGCCTTTTACCCGCACTGCGCCTTGTTTTCTGAAAATTTGTCCGCATTCGACCGTTTCAGGTATCCGTTTGTTTCTGGCCTTAAATAGGAATGTATTGGTGCCAAATAAATAGCCCTTGGGGTCAGGCATAAAAGAAAAATAATCTGCAGGTATGGTGGTTAAGGAATAACTGGTATCATCAATAACCTCTGTAATGGTGTCCAAATTGCCCCTAGAAGTTACTGCCGAACTCTGTAATACAGGCCTTGGTAAAGAGGGGAGTGCAGGTTTTGAACCAATCTGGGCACTCACAGTTGGTATAAACAAAAATGCCAAAACCCCAATAATGATTGTTTTCTTTAAAGTATGCATGGGTTGATGAAGGTGCATATTCGAAATAATTGATTTAATTCCAAAAAAACAACATTCTTACCCCATTAATGGGAAAATAAACCTGAATGAAAGTGCTAACTATGTATAAGTTAGGGGTGTTATATACCTACACACCGAACTGCCCCAAATGGTGGTCGAGGTGTTTGTACAGCATATTGTTCCATTCAGTCGCCGAAAGCACACCAAAAGAATGGGATGCTTTGTTTTCAAATGCACTGAAACCCATTTCTTGGGTTCGCCGTATGTATGTTATCAAACGGCCTTTTTCATATTCAAATTCGCAGGCGTCGGATATGATAAATTGAGGTGCTGTTTGAGAGTTGCGTTTATAAGGTACCTCATTAACTACGGTTTTCTTTACAAAAAGGTTTAAAATCAAGCGCATCATTCCATTGGGTTTTTTGTGCTTGTTTTCAAACAACATTTCATAAGTAACATTGCAATGTGCCAGCATTTGTGCTACATGCATTTTTCCCCAATGGGCTTTGGTTTCTGAGGTTAATTCTTCAATTCTGGAAATGATTTTTTCTGAAATTTCTTTTTCAAAAATATTGGGCAATGCCATAGTTCTATAGGTTTTTAAGGATTAATAATCGGCCAAGGTAAAATCAATCATTCTCAACTGCGGATTGGCATTTTTTACCCTTACAGATATCAGGCCACCCAATTGAAATTCTCTTTTGGTGCGCATGCCTTTCACTTTTCGTTCTTTTTCAAAATACACCCACCGGTCGCCTTTGATATCGCTAATTCGTATCATGCCTTCGCAATGGTTTTCAATGATTTCAGCAAATATGCCCCATTCTGTAACACCGCTAATTACCGCCTCAAATACCTGACCTATATGTTGCTGTAAATACTCAGCCATTTTGTATTTGGTACTTGCCCTTTCCGCTTCTGTGGCTTTTTGTTCGCAGGCGCTACTTTGTTTGGCCATTTGCTCTATCTGTGCTTCAGAATATCCTCCCGGTTCGTTGTTGAGGTAATGGTGCAGCATTCTATGTGCCAATAAATCGGGGTAGCGGCGTATGGGCGATGTAAAATGGGTGTAGTAATCAAAAGCCAAACCAAAATGGTCCGACCGTTGTCCGGTATACACTGCTCTGGCCATACTTCTTATAGCCATTTGAGATATAATTACCTCTTCAGGCTTCCCTTGAACATCGTTTAATATTTGGTTTAAGGTGCTGCGCAAGCGTGTTTCGGTGCTAAAATCAAGGCGGTACCCAAATAAATGACAGAATTTGGCCAGGTCAATTAATTTTTCATTTGAGGGGCTGTCGTGACTCCGATAAATATATGGCAGCACCGGTTTTTGCTTTTCCTTTACATAATAGGCCACTTCTTTATTTGCCAGCAGCATAAATTCTTCAATCAATTTATGTGCATCAAACCGTTTTTTCAGAATTACCCGTGTAGGTTTTCCCTGAGGATCCAGTTCAAACCGCACCTCATCGCTTTCAAACGACATGGCCCCGTGTTTCATGCGGCGTTCTGTAAATTTTTTTGCCAGTTTGTTCAACTCTTGTAGCTCAGTTGCCAAATCTCCTTCGCCAGATACAATGCGTTCCTGGGCATCTTCATAACTGAACCTGCGCACACTGTGAATCACACTTTTGCCAAACCAGCGTGCTACCACTTCGGCATATGGTGTAATTTCAAAAACAGCAGAAAACGCCATTCTATCTACATTGGGTTTAAGGGAGCACAAATTGTTGCTCAATTTTTCTGGTAACATGGGTATGGTGCGGTCGGCCAAATACACCGAGGTGCCGCGCATGAACGCTTCTTTGTCGAGGGGTGTGTCTTTTTGCACATAGTGGCTCACATCTGCAATGTGTACCCCTATTGAATAATTGCCGTTTTCCAATTTCTCATAGGAAATGGCATCGTCAAAATCCTTGGCATCAGCCGGGTCGATGGTAAAAGTAAGTACTGGCCTAAAATCCCGTCTATCGGGGTATTGCTCACCATCTTTCAATTCCTCAGGAAAATCTTTTAAATCCTGTATCACTTCATCGGTAAATGCCACTCTAAATCCAAATTCAGCAACAATGCTATGCATTTCTGCATCATTGGTTCCAGCCTTACCCAGTATTTCAAGCAGTTTGCCTGTGGGTTTGTTGTTGCCTTTTTGAAAATCGACAATGGTAGCCGAAGCTTTAAAACCATCGTATTCTGAGGATACTTTTGACAACAATTTGATGTCGAATGGAAATGCTTTTTTATCAGGTAAAAGCCAAGCATTGCCTTCAAACACATCAAGCTCACCTACAATAGGTTTTTGCGAACGCTGGATGATTTCGATGACCCTGCCAGTGGTTTTTCTTTTGCCCCTAAAAGATTCAATAGCGACAAGATCGCCAGGCAATGACTTATTGGTAAACTCTTCAGGAATGAAAATATCGGTATCGTTTTTTTGTGCATCTACCAAGGTTACATAAGCATCACCAGTTTTTGTAAACTGTATATAACCCTGCATTTGCACTGCAGGGTGGATGTACATGAAGTTTCCTTTGGATACTTGATCGGCTAGGTTTTTTTGTGCCAATCTCAAAAGTGCCTTATACACCGCATCTTTATCCAATCCTGCATTTTCGGGCAAACGGCTCCAAACCCTAACCGCATTCATGGTTCCTTTGGGATTGTCTTGCAAAATTGCCAGTACAATTCGTTCTGCAAAAGAGAGTTTGTCCGACATTGTTCAACAAAGGTACAGATATGATAAGGGTTGGTGATTGAAAGTAATATACAATACTTCCACTTTTTAATATTGGCCAACTAAAGTTGTGCGAAATAACCAATTTGGTTATTATTGCCTTAAAATCTACCATGAAAGTTAAAGATTCGTTTTTTCCTACCCAACGTACAGAGGCTCTGAGTGATGGTGTTATAGCAATTATAATCACATTAATGATTTTGGAAGTCAAATCTCCAAAAGTTGTTGATGGCAAAATTGCAGACTGGCCCAATTTTTTGCACCATTTAATTGCCTTTGCAATGAGTTTTTTAATGTTGGGTATTTATTGGGTAAACCACCACAATTTCTTTCATAAATTAAAACATGGTGACCGCAAACTCCTGTGGCTGAATTTGAATTTGCTTTTTTGGTTGTCATTAATTCCCATTCCAACCGATTTTTTAGGTGCGAATTATAAATTGCCAATTGCCTCCGTATTTTATGGCATTGTACTTTTTGCCAGTTCCATCAGTTTTACCATAATGGGTTCTTATGCTGGCAGAAAAGGAATGTTTGTAGAACAAATACCAGATGAGGTTAAACAGCGCAATATGCGCCGAAACCGTTTGGGCTTGGCTTTATATGCCATTGCCATGGGAACAGCATTTATCTCAGTGTATATTTCTTATGCCATTTTCATATTCGTAGCAGCCATGTACTTTATGCCTAGATTGGGAATAGAACCTGCCCAAGAAGATTTGTCAATTCCAGAAGCAATTGCCGAAAACTTGTACAGAATGGAAACCAAAATTGAAGGTGTAATTGACAATACTTTGCATGCAAAGCACAAGCCAGCACCTACTGAAACAGAAATTGCAGCAGATTTGGAAAGCAGTTCAAACAGCGCTGAACCCACCAAAACGGAATCTTAATTTTATTTTAAAACATCAAACCTCCACAGAAATGGAGTTGTTTCTCGTAGATTTTATCTTCGTTGATGTCTTTGTTTTTACCACTTACGTTTAAAAAACGCATACCCAAAAACCACCTATCGGTTTCATTGTTTTTCTCTTTAAACAATATCCTTAAATTGACTTCGTTATAGGCCTTGCGTTGAACTCCAGTGCCGGCAATGTGTATACCACCAACGTAGTTTACATATGCTGGACCAATTCTTACAACAGGTTGGAACATAATACCAGAATACCTCATTTTATCGTACATCAACAATCCGAAGGTATGGAATGCGAAATCCAGATTTTCCGAAACAGCATAGTGGAATTGCCAACCCAACCGCATGGTGCCATTCAGCCATAAGCCTGATTTGCCAGCGCCTGCTGCAAATCCCAGCCCAATATCATCGGCATGGGTGAATTTGTGTCCAATTTTAGGGTTTACAAAAATATTGGTATTAAATGCTGCGCCTAATCCCAGCGCACGACCACCATCTACTTCCTTTCCGTCACCATCATATTGGTTGGTTAGGTTGGTTCCGGCAATTTTAAATTCTACTGTGGTGTATCCGGGCAAAAAACTATCAGAAGCATTTTGGGCGGAAACCTTTGAAATGAATAAACAAAAAACAAACGCGGTAAGAAATGATTTCATTTGGGTATTTTTTCAATGCGCCCCGAAATTAAAACCTCTTTTTTGTTTTTCAAAATGTATTTTTACTTCTCGTAGTAGTCTAAATTATTATGAAAGCTTTCTTTAATCACTGAAGTTCCCCACCAGGCCAAGGCTATACTTATGATACCGGTAATGGCTGCAGCCATAATGTTGGGGTTGGCAAACCAACCCGATTTTACCAAAGCTTCATATCCCAAGGTTAGAGGAACTACTCCAAACCGCACAAAATTGGGCACAGTAGCTGTTACCGTACTCCTTATGTTGGTGCCAAATTGTTCACTGGCATTGGTTACAAACAAAGCCCAGTAGCCTGTTGCAGCGCCTAAAACAGTTGCCAGTACCTTTAAATATACCGCACTTACATGGTGGTTGAAGAGAAAAATACTGGTGAAAATAACGATACCTACCAAATATAAGTAGATCACTTTTTTGCGGCTTTGCAGTAATTGGCTTAAAACTCCTGAAAGCAAATCACCAGAACTCAATCCTATATAGGCAAACATGAGCAACTCCTTGGTGGAAATGGTTTGATTGGGGAGTAAGCCTATTTCAGGCAAAATTCTGTGCGACAATGCTATTACAATTCCCACAACATACCACACTGGCAGGCCTATGAGTATGCATGCCAGGTATTTTTTAAAAACAGGCCAAGATTTAAATAAAATGGTAATGTCTCCTTTGCGGATATTGTCGGATTTGGCCTGGTGAAAAAGACTGCTTTCAAATGTGCCAGCCCTTAATACCAATAACAATATGCCCAGCACCCCACCAATAATGTAACTAATTTGCCAATTTTGCAGGTGGGTAGAGAATACCTTGTCGAGCATGGGTCCTATCAAATTGCCTTTTTCCGATACTGTATACGCAAATACAGCACCCAAAGCCCCTACAGTAACAATAATCATGGTTCCAATACCCCGTTTTTTCTGGGGCATGGTTTCACTTACCAAAGTAATGGCAGCCCCGAGTTCGCCTGCTAGGCCTATTCCGGCAACAAAACGCCACAAACTGTAAGTGAAAATATCCGTGGCAAAAGCATTGGCGATATTGGCAACACTGTAAAGCAGAATGCTGCCAAACAATACAGAAACACGTCCTTTTCTATCTCCCCAAATGCCCCAGAGTAAGCCTCCGATGAGCATACCCGCCATTTGCCAGCGAAACAGCACGTTTTCACTGTCAAGCGGAATTCCCAAACTTTCCAAACTTTCTATTTTAATGATGTTGTAAAGTATAAGGTCATAAATATCCACAAAATACCCCAGTGAGGCTACTACAATCAAAAGGGCAATGTTTTTTTTCCCAGTTTGGGTTTGAGGCTTTTTAGAATGTTCGTTCGGATTGGAATTTCGGCTCATTTGCAGGTCAAATATGCACATTTCTTCATAAAAACCCGCTACCGCCTTTTGCAAGGGTTCTAAACCTAGCATATTTTTGTATCATGTTGAAAAAGGAATTGCTTGTTGTTGCTGGCATTTGTGCAGTTTTTGCATTTGCTGCCTGCAAAAAGAAAAAAGAAGAAGAAGACACCACCAAAACCGCCAATGCCAATAAAGGTAAAATGGTTTGCGTAGTAGATGGCAAAGAATGGATTAGTGATGGACCCACTAAAAAACATACTGTTCCTTACCATGATTCCATATTGGATTTTGACCAATCGGTTTATGGCAATGAAGGTTTAATTTTTGGAGATACTTTAACCCTTTCTGCAGCGCGTGTTATGGGTACTGATTCCAATGCTTTGGTATTTGATATCGTACTTACTGAAAACAGAATCGGGCCATACAGCATTGTTACTTTTCCTACCGCATCCGCTGGAAAAGCCAATGCTTATTTTTATACCAAAATGGGTAGGGTAGGCCGCCAGAACGGCTACAAACAATACAACACTACAGGTACTATAAATATTTCTTCCTTCAGCGATTCCTTGAGAACCTGTAGTGGAACCTTCAATTTTGAAATGGTTTCAAAAAATCCGGCGGATTCTAAAATTCAGCCCCATGTTGTTACCAAAGGTGCTTTCACAGATGTGAAGTTTGATTGATTGTTCTAATAAAAACTATTTCTGATACCATAGCCGGCCCATGAGGTCGGCTATTTTTTTGAGCCCTGCTGCATCTATTTCATCAAAATGGGCGAGGTGTTCGCTATCGGCGTCGAGCACTGCCACTACTTTATTGTTTAGGAAAACTGGCACCACTATTTCGCTATTGCTGGCATCGCTGCATGCAATATGTCCTGGAAATTCGTGTACGTTTTTAACCACTATGGTTTCTTCTTTTTCCCAAGCAGCACCGCATACGCCTTTGCCTTTAGCAATGCGGGTGCAGGCAACAGGTCCTTGAAAAGGCCCCAAAACCAATTCGCTATTTTCTACCACATAAAAACCCACCCACCACCATTGGAAATACTGCTTTAACACTGCCGCTGTATTGCCCAAATTCGCCACCAGGTTTTTTTCAGCTTCCCAAATGCCCTGAATAAATGGCAAAATGGCAATGTATTTTTCCGATTTTGAAAGGGAATTTATTTCGGTATTGTCGGTCTGAAAATTCACAAGGCGAAAGTAATGCAGCAAATTCTAAAAAGAAATCAACTGCGCTATCGGGGTACTGTGAAGTATTTGAATTAATTTGCGGGTTTTTATAATGAAAATTGGCAGAATGAATTTTAAAATGAAAACAGTGGTGATGGGGAGAATGGCGTGGAAGTAAGGAATGATCAAGCTTTTGATGTAGTTTTTACCTTTGTAAAACACCCCTATTTTGGGATGTTGGTAGAAGCAAATGCAGTATTGCTGCTTGCCAATGGTGGCTATTCCTTAACTTTTCAAAGAATTAGAGAAAAAACCACTGCCTATTATCATTTAAATGCCGAACAAACCGAAGCAGTTAATATTATTGAACTCTTTGAACCAGAAGCCATCATCAAGCGGTTTTATACCGGTACCAAAAAAATAAAACCAGCCGAATTTTATACCAAGCATTACAATGCCGACATGCACAAATTGGTGCGGGCATTTATTGAAAAAAAGATGGTGAGGATTCTAGAACTCATCAAAAATTACCCGTTGTTTATTACGGGTAAAGCAGGTGTGGCGTCTGATAAACCTGTGAATTATTCAGAAGAACCCGCCACCGTGTTGTTCCATTTTAGAAGGGATGAACCGGGCACCAATTATTTTGCCACAATAAAACAAAGTGGTGAAAGGGTGAATTTTTATGAAAATGATTCCGAAATTCTGGTTTCACAACCGGCTTGGCTGCTTACCGATACTGGATTGCACCATTTCCCCAATCACATTGATGGAAATAAAATTAGGCCATTTTTTCAGAAAAAATTTATTCATGTAGACCCCAGAAATGAGGATGTATACATGGAAAAATTTGTAAAACCCCTGCTCGAAAATCATGATGTGTATGCAAAGGGTTTTGATATTGTAACCGAGCAATTACAGGCCTATCCAGTGCTTAGGTTGATGCAGAATTTTGGAGAAAATTGCTATGTCACTTTGTATTTTCATTATGGCAATTGGAATTTTCCATTTCATGTAGGTAAAAAAGTAAATGTTTCCGTAGAAAAAAAGGGCGACAGTTATTTGTTTCACCGCATACGCCGTTCATACAACTGGGAAAGCGAAAAATTGCGTTTTTTAAGGGAACTCGGTCTGGTGCATTTTGAAGGAAGCCTGTTTAGTTTGGATGATAGCAAAAACAATTACAAATTAATTGAATGGCTCAATCAAAATGCGGATGCCCTAAAACGTGAAGGTTTTGAAATTGTTCAAGACAACAATGAGGTAACGTATTACATTGGTGATGTGCAGTTGCAAGTGCAGGTAAGCCGCGAAAATGATTGGTTTGATGTTCGTGCAATTGTTCAATTTGGTAGTTTTTCCATTCCTTTTGTTCGTTTGCGCAAAAATATCATCGACCACCGACGTGAATTTGTTTTGCCCGATGGTTCTATCGCCATTTTACCTGAAGAATGGTTTACCCGTTTTGCCAAAATCACCCATTTTGCTGAACTCGATGGGGATTCACTTAGGCTCAAAAATATCCATTATCCTTTATTGGAAGATATTGGTGATTTTATGGCAGAAGAAGCCTTGCCCGATTTGGGATGGGGCGCTGCATTGGAATCGCATAAAATTCCGGAATACGACTTACCTGCAGGCTTGAATGTGGACATGCGCAGTTACCAAAAAGAAGGGTATAACTGGCTGCGTTTTATGCTGGAAAATAAGGTAGGACCCATGCTGGCCGATGATATGGGCTTGGGAAAAACCGTGCAAACCTTGGCCGTACTTCAGCACTATGCCGCTGAAAGACGTGCATTGCTCAAAACCCAGACAGCAAAAGAAAAAGGGCAGGAGAAAACGGAAAATGCGGGGGGACAAAATGCCATTGAAAACCAAGTGCATGTTGCAGAACCTCAAAAAGTCTTGGATTCCCCATCTGTAGTTATTGCGCCCAAATCATTGTTGTACAATTGGAAAGCGGAAGCAGCTAAATTTACTCCTGGTCTTAAAGTGCTCATTTATAGCGGCATTTCAAGAAATAAAATGTTGGCCAATTTTCACAAATACGATATGGTGGTAATGAGCTATGGCACCATGCGAAATGATGTGGAAGCACTGTCTAAATTCCACTTTAATTGTATTGTTTTGGATGAAAGTCAGGCCATTAAAAATCCATCATCCCAAACTGCGCGCAATCTGCAACAGCTAAGTTCGAGGTACCGCATGGCACTTACCGGAACGCCTATAGAGAATACCTTACTAGACATTTGGAGCCAAATGCATTTTCTGAATCAGGGATTGTTGGGTTCTTATGGGTATTTTGACAAGCAATTTATTCGCCCAATTGAAAAAAGCACCAATAAGAATAAAAGCGAAGAGTTGAGGCAAATATTAGATCCTTATGTTTTGCGCCGCACTAAGAAACAAGTAGCTTCTGAATTGCCTGAAAAAATTGAGAAAATTCACTTCTGTGAAATGACAGAAGAACAGGCAGAAGTGTATGAAAAAGTAAAAAGCCAGTACAGAAATGAAATATTGGGGCAGGTGCAGGAAATTGGAATTTCACGCAGCAGGCTTAAAATATTCAACGGTTTGATGCATTTGCGGCAGTTGGCATTGAATCCCCATTTAAAAAATGAGGATTATACAGGCGGTAGCGGAAAAGACCGCGAAATAAGACACATGCTGTTGCGCGCGCTAGAAGGCGGACACAAAGTGCTTATTTTCTCTCAATTTGTTTCCTATTTGTCTGTGTTTAAAGAAATGCTGGAAAGTGAAGGCATCAAGTATGCTTATTTGGATGGCAGTATGGAGTTAAAACACAGGTCAGAAGCCATTGATGATTTTCAAAACAACAAAGAAACCAGGGTATTCCTGCTTTCTTTGAGGGCGGGCAATAGCGGTATCAACCTTACAGCTGCGGATTATGTATTTCTGGCCGATCCTTGGTGGAACCCATTTACCATGCGCCAAGCTGAAGATAGGGCACACCGCATTGGCCAAGACAAAACGGTATTTAGTTACAGTTTTATCACCCGAAACACCATTGAAGAAAAAATTCTGCACCTACAAAAGAAAAAAACCGACCTCGCAGGAAGTATTATTCCCAATGAGGAAAACATTTTGAGCACTTTAAATGTTGAAGAATTAGAAGATTTGTTGTTGTAGTAGTATTTAAACAAAAAAACAGCAGAACTTTGCACAAAAGTATTGAAAGGTGGCAGAATTGTCATAGAATTGTAGGCTTGAAAAAATAAATCTAAAGGTTGAAAGTATGGGAAATAATTCCAGTGAAGAAAAAGAAGTAAAGATTGAAGATGGTTGGTACGAAGTTTTAAAAGACGAATTTACGCAACCGTATTTTGGGTATTTAAAACAGTTCTTGCTTAAAGAAAAACAAGCAGGATATGTAATTTACCCTCCGGGTAAACGCATTTTTGCAGCATTTGATTACACCCCATTCGATAATGTACAATGTGTGATAATTGGTCAAGATCCTTATCATGGACCGCGACAAGCAAATGGACTGTGCTTTTCGGTAAACGAAGGACAGAAAAAACCACCAAGTTTGGTCAATATTTTTAAAGAGTTGCACAACGACTTGGGCTTTGCCATTCCTTATTCAGGTAATTTGGAAAAATGGGCTTCTGAAGGTGTGCTTTTATTAAATACCATTTTAACGGTTAGGGCCGGTCAGCCTAAAAGCCACCATGGCCACGGATGGGAAGATTTTACCGCCGCTGCAATCACTGCACTTAGCGATCAAAAAGACCATTTGGTATTTATCCTTTGGGGCAGAGAAGCCCAGGAAAAAGAAGAACTTATAGATCCTACCAAACATTTGGTTTTGAAGTCGCACCATCCAAGTCCTTATTCTGCTGACAAAGGTTTCTTTGGCAATAACCACTTTAGCCGCACCAATGATTTCTTGGAAAGCTATGGCATTGAGCCCATCAACTGGAATTTGGTAGACCCCAATTCTGTAAGCAACAACGACGACTTTTCCTTCGATCAGGAAGGTAGCGAGTACTAATTCTTTAGTGCCAACATATGTGCATATGTTTTGTATGCACTTAGGTAAAGCGCATTTGTAATTTTGTGCTGTATGGAAGTTGCCATCAGCCTTAAAAACGCTACAATTTATCAGGGCCGTATGCCTGTGTTACGACAAGTAAACCTTGAGGTGCATACTGCTGAATTTGCCTACCTGGTGGGCCGCACGGGTTCTGGCAAGTCATCCCTTTTAAAAACACTGTATGGCGAATTGATCCTTGAAGAAGGAGAAGGCCGTGTGGGTGAGTTTGATTTGCGCAACCTCAAAAAATCTAGGGTTCCTTATTTAAGAAGGCATATTGGAATCGTTTTTCAGGATTTTCAATTGCTTACCGATAGAAATGCCATTGAAAACCTTTTGTTTGTGCTGCGCGCTACGGGCTGGACCAACAAAGAACAAATGATTGCCAGGGCAAGAGAAGTGCTCAGCAAGGTGGGACTGCAAACCAAAGACTACAAAATTCCTGCTGAACTTTCGGGTGGTGAACAACAACGCCTGGTAATTGCCCGTTCTCTGTTAAACAAACCACAGGTAATTTTGGCCGACGAACCTACGGGCAATTTAGATCCTGAAATCAGCGATGAAATCATGACCTTGTTACAC
>JADYZD010000231.1 GCA_020853295.1 Bacteroidia bacterium
AAATATTACCCGAAAAAATGGTAGAATAGAGTTGATTGAAGCGAAATTAAAAACACGTTCATTTATTGTGGATAGAGACACCCGCCTTTCATATCAGCCAATGAAGGGTTATGGTATTCAAATGAAGGAGAACTATCTTTGGAGCCAGGCCAGAGAAACAGAAATATTTGCAGAAATTGACGGCTCAGGATTTTTAAAAAAGTAAAAATGATAGAAATAAAAAATTTTATCAATGGTGAATATACAACACCACAAAGTGGGATTTATATTGATAATTATAACCCGAGTAATGGGATTGTATTTTCAAAAGTTCCAGATTCAAACGAGGCCGATGTGCAGGCCGCTTATGTTGCAGCGAATGCCGCATTTGAAGGTTGGAAAAATACACCTGCAGAAGATAAATTCAAAGTGCTGAATCGCATTGCTGAGCTCATTGATTTAAACCGTGACAAATTTGCAGCAGCAGAAAGTTTGGACCAAGGAAAGCCACTTTGGTTGGCAAAAAATGAAATGATTAGGGCAGCACAAAATTTCAGGTTTTTTGCCACTGCAGCTATGCAATTTTCCAGCGAAAGCCATGCTATGGAAGATAGGGCAATAAATTATACTTTACGTCAACCCTTGGGTGTGGTAGGCTGCATCAGCCCATGGAATTTGCCACTTTATTTATTTACTTGGAAAATAGCACCGGCAATTGCAGCTGGAAATTGTGTTGTAAGCAAACCCAGTGAGTTTACGCCATATACTGCTTATTTATTGGGCGAAATTTGCAATGAGGCTGGACTGCCCAAAGGCGTTTTAAATATCGTACATGGTCTTGGGGCTTCGGCAGGAAATGCCATAGTTTCACATTCAAAAATAAAGGCAATTAGTTTTACTGGAGGCACTGCAACAGGGCGACATATTGCATCGATTGTAGCACCCAGTTTTCGGAAAATGAGTTTAGAATTGGGCGGTAAAAATCCGAACATTATTTTCGCTGATGCCGATTTAGAAAAAGCAATAAAAACAACTGTTAATTCCTCATTTTTAAACCAAGGTGAGATTTGTTTGTGTGGATCTCGGTTGTTTGTAGAACAATCGGTATACGAAGAAGTAAAGAGTAAATTAATTGAAGCTGTTAAGGCATTGAAAACCGGAGATCCTTCTGATCCCGATGTACGGGTTGGGGCAATAGTGAGTAAACCGCATTTTGAAAAAGTATTGGGTTATTTAAAATTGGCAAAAGAAGAAGGTGCAACGGTATTAACTGGTGGTAAAGCTTTACAACCTGTGGGTTTTGAAAACGGATGGTATATAGAACCCACCATTTTAGAAGGCCTTAACTGGGATTGTCGCACCAACCAGGAAGAAATATTTGGACCCGTAATCACAATTACCCCTTTTAATTCTGAGGAGGAAGTTTTGAATTGGGCAAACAGCACGGAATATGGCTTGGCAACTACCTTATGGACCAATGACCTAACGCGGGCCCATAGAATAGCCGCTTCAATAGAAACCGGTATTGTTTGGGTGAATTGTTGGTTGTTGCGAGACTTGCGCACACCATTTGGTGGTATGAAGCAAAGTGGAGTAGGACGCGAGGGCGGATGGGAAGCCATGCGTTTTTTTACAGAGCCCAAAAATGTGTGTATTGCTTTGTAGACAGGGCGGGGGATAACTCCACATAAAAACCCTGTAATTTCGCAACATGTTTGAGAATGAACAGAGAACAGAATTGGGTACTTTAGGGGAGTTTGGTCTCATTCAGCATATTGCTTCGCATTTTAAACCCAAACGCAGTGATACTGTGGCTGGAATTGGCGATGATGCAGCTGTAATACAATCAGAAAACAGGCTTGTGCTGCTTTGTACAGACCATATGTTGGAAGGTGTACATTTTGATTTGAGTTTCCACCCTTTAAAACATTTGGGTTATAAAGCAGTTGTAAGTTGTGTAAGCGATATCTGCGCCATGAATGGAAAGCCGGGTCAAATACTGGTAAACTTGGGCACAAGTAACCGTTTTTCTTTGGAGGCAATAGAGGAATTGTACGCAGGCATCCAATTGGCCTGTGAAAGATATGGCGTGGATTTGGTAGGTGGAGATACTTCTGCATCACAAAGGGGCTTAATGATTAATGTAACCTGTTATGGCAGTGCAAAAACAGAAACCATTACATACCGCAAGGGTGCAAAACCCAATGATTTGTTGGTGGTAACGGGTGATGTGGGTGGTGCGTACATGGGTTTGCAAATATTGGAAAGGGAGAAAAAAGTATTTCTTGAACATCCCGAAATGCAACCCGATTTGGAACGCTTTGACTATATTGTTGGGCGCCAACTTAAGCCTGAAGCCAGAGTGGATGTAATAGCCCAACTGGAGGAATTGAAAATTGTTCCCACCAGCATGATAGATGTAAGTGATGGTATCGCTAGCGAGTTGCATCAATTGGGTGCCCATGGCAAAGTGGGATTTAATGTATATGAAAATAAATTGCCCATAGACCCACAAACGGTGGATATTGCGCTGGAATTTGGATTAAATCCGAGTATAGCAGCATTAAATGGTGGTGAGGATTATGAATTGTTGTTTACGGTAGATCAGGGCCATTTTGATTTAATAAAGAACTTGCCCGACATGACGATAATAGGCCATGCTACTGAGGAAATTGGTAAGTACAACTTGATAACTGCAACCGGAAATTCATTTGAAATAAAGGCACAAGGTTGGGAGCATTTTAAACATCTATCTGAATAAATATTTGAAGCAGGTACATCCATATTTGCTGTTTTTTTTGTGCCTATTTACCTGGCATGTGAAAGCCCAGGAGCCTGTGTATCGGGTATTGGACTATAAGTCGGGCTTGCCATCAAATACCATTTACAATATTTTACAAGACGAGCATGGATATATTTGGATATCGCATGACAAAGGATTGAGTAGGTATAATGGGCAACGTGTAAAAAATTATGCCAGCCAAATGCTTCAGAGCCGGGGCATTAGCAATTTAAATGAAGATAAATTCGGGAAAATATGGTGTCAAAATTTTAGTGGTGAAATATTTTATACTACAGAAAATGGGTTGATAAAAGACAGCCTATCGCTTTCTAAAGGAAATATTATTCCATTTCAAATTTATGAAGGCACAAAATTGGTTTCCATAAGGGATAACCATATTCATGTACAGGATATAGTTTCGGGTTCAGTTTCACAATTAAAATCGGGCAACCATGTTTTTACTCCATCCAATATTTTGGTTAAGGGAAATAAGATTTATGCGATGGTGGATAATGGTGAAAGCATTGTTCGTTTTTCCTCATTAAAGCAAGATGTAATTTGGAAATTGCCCACCACTGTTAAACCTTTTACATTTGAGTCGAATGATAAAAATTTATATTTAATTCCCAAAAATGCTTCAGAAAAGGCGGGCGTTTTAGACGAGAAAACAGGAAATCTTACGCTTAAAGATTTGGGTTTTACAGGTGTCGTTCAGAATGTAAAAATTATAGGAACTGAAATTTGGATTTCGAGCACTGAAGGAGCTTATAAGTACGATTTAAATTTGAATCCATTACACAATGGTCTCCCGTATTTTCCAAAGTGTAATATTAGTAAAATTATACAAGATAAAGAGGGGATGTTGTGGATAAGCACACTGAACATGGGCGTGCTTGTTGTTCCAGATTTTAGTGTGGAAAGAATCAATATTGGGTCGAATAACATTACAACTACCACCTATTTTTCTGCAATAAATAAAATAATTTTAGGTACATCTGAAAATACCGTTTTGGAGCTTGATCCAATGCTAAAAACCACGAGGTTGTTGAAACAATTGGGTACAAGAAACGAGGTGTTGCATGTTTATAATGATGTGGCCAATGACCGTATTTGGATTGCCAGCGATAAAATGTATTCATTAAAAGGTGGGGTAAATTCAATAGAATATGCCATGACTGTGCCAATGAAAGACATTACTTTTATTGGCAATGAATATTATGCATTGGCAACACCAGAGGGTATTGTATTAATTAGAACCATTGCGGATTTAAAAGATCAAAGCATGGCAATGATGCTTACAGGAAAGCCCATTTCTTGGATCAACAACAGGCAACTTTTGCCAGGTTCAGAAGGCAGGGCAAAGGCAGTGCTTTGGGATGCTGTAAATAACACGCTTTATGGTGCAAATTATAAGGGCTTATTTAGTTGGACCAAAGGCGGGAAACAAACAAAGATTACGTATAGAAATGAGAGCATTTTTGCATCAGATTTGTTGTTAAAGGGTTCCAAAGTATTTGTAGGTACATACAGTGGAAAATTGTATATTTTAGAAGATGGAAAAATTATTAAAGTAATTGACAATTTTAAAGGATTAACTGGGCTTTCTATTACAAAACTGCGGCAGTTTGGTGATGATATTTGGATATTGTTTGAAAATTCATTAGTTCGGTACAATATATACACAGAAAAGTATACGATTTATAGCGCCACTGATGGCTTGCCCAATGCGGAAATAAAGGATGTAAGTGTAGCAGATGGTGTAATATATTTGGCCACCAGAGAAGGGTTGGTTACTTTTAACGAAAGAAAAAAAACCATAGGACAGCAGCCAACACTATTAATTGAGGATTTTGCAGTAAACCACATAGCTAAACCCAATATAGGTGAGTTAATTTCTTTGGGTACAAATGAAAACAATTTGGAGGTTACACTGGCGGTGTTGTCTTATAGAAATAACGATGATTTTAAAATACTGTATAGAATAAATGATAAAGATTGGATGCCATTATCTACGGGCAGGGTGTTGCATTTGGTAGGGTTGGCTCCAGGGTCGTACCAGGTGCATTTTAAGGCAATAAGTAGCGATGGGAGTGAAGTACCAGCAACAAAGGTGCTTAAATTTAGAATAGCCGCACCAGTATATGCAAGGTGGTGGTTTATATTGTTGATTTTATTATTTATTAGTGCCCTTGTTTTTTATTTTATGCGTTTTAGAATTTACGAATTGAAGAAAGAAGCAGAATTTAAAAGTGCCAGGGAGAGGCTGGAAAGAGAGCTGCAGATTAGTACATTGGCCAGTATTAAATCGCAAATGAATCCTCATTTTGTATTTAATGCATTAAATACGGTGCAGTCTTTTATATTTACGAATGACCGAGATAATGCTACCGATTATTTGAGTAAGTTTTCAGAATTAACGCGTATGATTCTGGATATGAGCAATAAGGAAAAAATTACCCTTTCTGAAGAAATTAAAGGGTTGACTTTGTACTTAGACCTAGAGAAACGGCGGTTTGAAGATACAATTGAATACAACATTATTGTAAATGAAAACATCAATCCGGATATGGTACAAATTCCGAGTATGTTGATACAGCCCTATGTGGAGAATGCAATAAAACATGGGTTATTGCACAAACGGGGCGACCGGAAACTTAGAATTGAGTTTTTGAGAGAAGAAAATGCAGTAATTGCCTTTATTGATGACAACGGCATAGGCAGAAAAAAATCACAAGAGTTGAAGGCCATGAAGCCATCGAGCCACAAAAGTTTTGCAAGCGAGGCCAATTCTAAACGCCTGCAATTGTTAAATCAGGGTCGAAAAAATACAATTGACATAGAATATTTGGATAAAATTGACAGCTATGGCAATTCACTGGGAACAATGGTGGTATTGGCAATACCCTTAAGTTTTTAGATTTGTACAAATAAAAAATTTCATTTTAAAACACATAAACAATAACTTTGAATTAAATGGCAAACTACCCCTGCATAATAATTGATGATGAAAGTATGGCCCGCAAGCTTTTGCACGCAATGTTGCAAAGCTATTGTCCGGAACTTGAAGTGGTTGCAGAATGTGCCGATTTGCCCTCTGGGGTAAAGGCGATTAAAAAATTCGGACCCAAACTGGTGTTTTTGGATATTGAAATGCCAGGTTATAGTGGTTTGGAATTACTTGACTTTTTTGATGAAGATGAACTCACATTTGATGTGATTTTCATTACTGCTTATAATGAATATGCCATTCAAGCATTTAAATTTTCTGCGATTGATTATTTGCTTAAACCCTTACAGCAGCAGCATCTAAAAGACGCAGTGGCCAGGTTTATTAAGAAAACGGAAAGGCAATCTTCTAGAAAATTGGAAGCTTTAAAAACCAATTTAAATGTGGAAGAACCCATTGGGGAAAAGCGAATTGTGGTGCCAATAGGGCAAACCCTTAAATTCCTTCGTTTAAGTGATATTTTGTTAATTAAAGGAGAAGGTGCATATAGTGAAGTGATATTGGCAGGCGGAGAGAAATTGTTAGCTAGCAAAAATTTGAAACATTTTGAAGAGATGCTGTCTGATATCCCCAGATTTTTTAGGTCGCATAAAAGCTATATTATAAATATGCATGATGTGGTGGAGTACAGCAAATCAGATGGGGGTGTGATTTTTATGAAAGAGAACCACACTGCTGGGTTGTCCGCAGATAAGCTAGAAGAGTTTATGAAATTGATGGCCGGCGGAAACGCATAAAGACACAGCTTTATTCAGGTGAAATGGACCCGTTTTGACTGTGGCCGAAATTGTTTATTACGATATCAATTTTGAATTGAATACACCAATGTGTTTGTTGAATTGGCACCAAAATCAAATTAGTTCAAGTTTGCTTTATAGTTCGGTTTGCACAGGCTAATTTCGCAGCATGTACCGCACACACACCTGTGGAGAATTAAGAATGGCCCATGTCGGCCAAAAAGTAACGCTAAGTGGATGGGTTGCCCATAACCGCAATAAGGGTTTTTTGTGTTTTATAGATTTAAGAGACAGGTATGGTATTACCCAGTTGGCATTTAGTGAGTCAGATAACAAGGATTTGCTTGCAAAGGCGGTAGAATTGGGACGTGAATTTGTAATATCTGTTTCAGGGACTGTGCGTGAAAGGGAGAGCAAAAACCCACAGAATGCTACTGGTGATATTGAGATTGCTGTAGAAGAGCTTACATTATTGAATTCCAGTAAGGTGCCTCCTTTTACCATAGAAGATCAAACAGATGGTGGAGAGGATATACGAATGCAATACCGCTATCTGGATTTAAGAAGAAATGCGGTAAGAAAGAATATGGAATTGCGCCATAAGATTGCTAGGGCAGTGCGCAATTATTTAAGTGATGAGAATTTTATTGAAGTTGAAACACCCGTTTTGATTAAATCTACACCTGAAGGTGCACGTGATTTTGTGGTTCCTTCTAGAATGAACGAAGGACAATTTTACGCCCTTCCGCAGAGTCCACAAACATTTAAACAACTGCTGATGGTAAGTGGTTTTGACCGTTATTTTCAAATTGTAAAATGTTTTAGGGATGAAGATTTGCGGGCAGACAGACAGCCAGAGTTTACACAAATCGATTGTGAAATGAGTTTTGTAGAAAGAGAAGACATCCTACAAACATTTGAGGGTTTGGTGAAAAGCCTTTTTAAAGATGTATTGAATATTTCGATGGATGAAGTGCCGAGGATGTTGTATTCACAAGCTATGGAACTGTATGGCAGTGATAAGCCCGATGTGCGATTCGGCATGCCCTTTTGTGATTTAACGGATATTGTTAAAAACAATGGCTTTGCTGTATTTGATCAAGCAGAAAAAATATTGGCCATTAATGCAACAGGAGCAAGTGTTTTTACACGCAAGCAAATAGACGAATTAACAGAGTTTGTAAAACGCCCGCAAATTGGTGCATCGGGCCTTATTTACTGCAGGGTAGAGGCAGATGGCAGTTTAAAATCATCGGTAGATAAATTTTTTCCAACAGAAGAGTTGGCCAAATGGGTATCGAAATGTGGTTCAAAACCTGGTGATTTGATTTTGGTAATGGCAGGCACCACCGAAAAGGTGCGCAAGCAATTGTGCGAATTGAGGTTAGAACTGGGCAATCGTTTAGGGTTGCGCGATCCTTTTAATTTTAAGCCATTGTGGGTATTGGATTTTCCATTATTGGAGCAAGATGAAGAAACTGGCCACTGGCATGCCATGCACCACCCATTTACAAGTCCATTGCCCGAAGATATTGATTTAATGCAAACCAATCCGGGAGCAGTTAGGGCCAATGCTTATGACTTGGTGATAAATGGGGTTGAAATAGGTGGTGGAAGTATTCGAATTCACGACCGTGGCTTGCAGGAAAAGATGTTTGAATTACTTGGATTTACACCAGAATCTGCAACGGCGCAATTTGGATTTTTGATGAATGCGTTTGAGTATGGTGCTCCACCACACGGCGGGATTGCATTTGGATTCGACCGCTTGTGCAGTTTGTTTGGCGGCAGTGATAGCATTCGCGATTATATAGCTTTCCCTAAAAACAATTCAGGCAGGGATGTGATGATAGACGCACCTGCTCCATTGGATGAGATACAACTCAAAGAATTGGGTATCTCAGTAAGAAATTAGTTTAATACACCATATGGGGCAGGAAAATATACAAGCCCGCCACGCCTGAAATGATACAGGCCAAAAGCACTGCGCCTGCAGCAATATCTTTGGCTTTTCCAATAGCTGGGTGTTGTTCCGGGTGCAAATGGTCTAAAAGTTCTTCTATTGCAGTATTGATGAGTTCTAAGGTGAGGACCAATCCAAAGCAAAGCCATACCAGTGCCCATTCAAAACGGACCAAGTGGTAGTATTGGCCAGTGATGAAAACCAGCAAAGCGATAACCAGCATCACTTTTATGTTTCTGTGATTTTTTATTCCAATAATAAGGCCATTTAAAGCATTAGTGATGGAATTTGAAAAGCGTTGTTTCATGATGATATTTAACAAAAATCCCCCAAGATTGGGGGATTTTCTATTTTAAAAAGTGTTGATTTTTATTCGTTTTTCTATTTCTTCCACATCATGGCGGAATTTTTTATCGGTCTCAATCAAATCATTAACTGTTTGGCAAGCATGTATAACTGTACTGTGGTCGCGACCACCGAAAAACATTCCAATATTTTTTAGGGATGCTTTGGTAAGGTCTTTTGTGAAATACATTGCAATTTGGCGGGCCTGAACAATTTCTCTTTTTCTGGTTTTGCTTTTAACCGCTTCAACAGGGATATTGTAAAAATCGCAAACCAATTTTTGAATGTATTCAATGCTGATTTCGCGGGTAGAATTTTTTACAAAATTCTTTACAATCTGTTTGGCAAGGTTGAGGTCTATATTTTTACGGTTTAAAGAAGCTTGGGCCAATAATGAAATTAAAGCACCTTCAAGTTCTCTAATATTGGTATCGATGTTATGGGCTAAATATTCAACTACATCACGGTGGATGGTAATGCCATCCTGATACATTTTATTTTCAAGTATGGCAACCCTAGTTTCAAAATCAGGGCTTCCAAGGTCGGCGCTAAGGCCCCATTTAAATCTGCTAAGCAACCTTTCATCCATGTTTTTAAGGTCTTTTGGAGGCCTATCGCAAGTAAGAATAATTTGCTTGCCATTTTGGTGAAGGTGGTTGAATATTTGGAAGAAAATTTCTTGGGTTCTTTCTTTTTTGGAGAAAAATTGTACATCATCAACAATAAGCACATCCATAAATTGGTAGAAATTTACGAATTGGTTGTTGTTGCCATTTTTTGCTGAATCGATAAATTGGTTGATGAATTTTTCTGCGCTTACAAAAACCACCACTTTTTGTTTGTGGTTTTGTTTAATTAAATTGCCAATGGCATGAGCCAAATGTGTTTTACCCAAGCCGCAACCACCAAAAATCATTAAAGGATTGAAGGCTGTTCCGCCAGGTTTTTGTGCAATAGCCAAGCCAGCATTTCTAGCAAGTTTGTTGCACTCACCTTCAACAAAATTGTCGAAAGTGTACCTTGGGTTTAATTGACTGTCGATGTTCATCCGTTTCAACCCTGGGATGATAAACGGATTTTTAATTGGTGAATCCAGATTTACAGGAACACCAAGTTCATTTTGTACGGATTTGGAGGAAGTACCAGTAGGAAGGTTAATGGTATAAGGGGAGTTCTCATGCCCAGAGGTTTCAATAATTACATTGTATTCCAATTTGGCTGTAGGTCCGATTACCTTTTTAAGTGTTTTGTGCAACAATTGCACGTAGTGTTCTTCTAACCATTCGTAGAAAAATTGACTTGGCACCTGAATCGTTAGGACTTTGTTGCTAAGTTTTATGGCTTTAATAGGTTCAAACCAAGTCTTAAAACTTTGAGGGTTTACATTGTCCTTGATAATTTTTAGGCATTCCTGCCATGCGAGTTCATGTGTTTTGGTGTCTGTCATAGCTTTTCCCTGCGTCATTCTTTCATTAATTGTCTTTTTTTGTTTGTAACTTATTGTAAATCAATAGTTGGTGGGGTGCGCCAACCGAACTGCTAAGAAAATTAAAAAATTCACAATGTGCTAACTTTTTTTACTTGATTATCAAAAAAAAATAGCGTAAAGTTTCGAACTATTTATCCTTTATATTCTCCAAACACATTTCTCAATGTGTCTGCAATTTCTCCTAAAGTGGCATAAACCTCAACGGCATCAATGATTACAGGCATTAGGTTGGTTCCGTTTTGGGCAGCTTCTTCTATAGCTTTTAACGCTTGAACCACATTTTCATTGTTGCGATTTGCCTTTAATTTTTCGATTTTTTTAATTTGATCAAGCCTTATTTGGTCATCTACCCTCAATAATTCGGTGTTATTTTGTTCATCTGTAACAAAATCATTCACTCCAACGATAATCCGACCTTTATTTTCTACACTTTTTTGGTACTGATAACTGCTGTTTGCAATTTCAGTTTGCATCCAACCGGTTTCAATGGCTTCAACTGATCCACCCATAGCATCGATTTGGTTGATATAGGCCATGGCCTCTTTTTCCATATCGTCGGTTAAGGATTCTATAAAATGGCTACCGCCTAATGGGTCAACTGTGTCTGTTACTCCACTTTCAAAAGCCACAATTTGCTGGGTACGGAGTGCAATTCTTGCAGCATTTTCGGTAGGCAAGCTTAGTGCTTCATCAAATCCATTTGTATGTAAACTTTGGGTGCCGCCAAGCACTGCAGCCAGTGCTTGTATGGTTACCCTGCTAATGTTGTTTTCGGGCTGTTGTGCTGTTAATGTGGAACCGCCGGTTTGGGTATGGAAGCGCAACATCATGGCTTCTTGCTGTGTAGCACCCAGGTCTTGCATAATGTTGGCCCACATGCGTCGCGCTGCCCTGAATTTGGCTATTTCTTCAAAAAAATTGTTGTGGGCATTAAAAAAGAAAGACAATCTTTTGCCAAAAACATTAATGTCTAATCCTTTAAGCAGAGCTGCTTGCACATAGCTTTTTCCATTGGCCAAGGTAAATGCCAATTCTTGTGCGGCAGTGCTTCCTGCCTCTCTAATATGGTAGCCACTGATGGAAATGGTATTCCATTTGGGCAATTCCTTGCTGCACCACTCAAAAATATCGGTAATAATGCGCATGCTGGGTTTTACCGGATATATATAAGTGCCACGTGCGGCATATTCTTTTAATATGTCATTTTGTATGGTACCAGAAATTTTACTTAAATCGGCACCTTGTTTTTTTGCAAGTGCCACATACATGGCCAATAAAGTGGCAGCAGTGGCATTTATGGTCATACTGGTAGTTACCTTTTGCAGTTCAATGCCATCAAATAAAACTTCGATATCGGCAAGTGAATCAATGGCGACTCCAACTTTCCCAACCTCACCTTCACTCATGGCATGGTGCGAATCGTAGCCGATTTGTGTAGGTAAATCAAAAGCTACAGACAAGCCAGTAGTGCCTTGAGATAGTAAATAATGGTAACGCTTGTTGCTTTCTTCTGCAGTGCTAAATCCAGCATACTGCCTCATGGTCCATAACCGACCACGGTACATATCTTTTCTAATGCCTCTGGTAAATGGAAAAATTCCGGGTTCAGGGTTTTCAGTTACGTGAGTACTGTAGCACTCGCGAATTTCGATGCCGCTATCGGTTTTGATGGTGTTTGAATCCTTCAATTCGGGCATGGCATTACCCAAAATATAATCCAACTTCTGCCTTCAAAAAATTGATGGCTTTATCTGTAGGTTGTTCTCCGTTTGCAATAAGCCTTTCAATAATGGCTTTGCTCAAATCGGTGGAACTGGCATTTTCAGGCAGTTCAGCAGCGCAAGAATTGATTAATGCAATAACCTGTTCCTTAACCACTCGTATTACATTCCAAGCTTGGTTTGAAATGTACACTTGTTGAGAGAGGTTATAGTTAAATTCTTGTTGGATATGGTTGTGCATGGTGAATTTCAGCGCAACAGCACTTATGCCAGGTTGGTTATCGGAAAGGATCAATTGCTGAGGACTAATTCTTTCCAAAAAGAGCACCAATCTCTCATACGCTTGTAGCTTAATGGGAGAAATGAGGTTTTGGCTTTGTTGGCGAAGTTCTAACCTAATTTTAGCTAGATTTTCATCCGTTTGATTTTTTAAAATTAGGTAAGAGGTAAAAAAAACCACTATGGCGGGCAATACATATTTAAGTATTTCCAGAAAGATGTTTAATGCATCCATAAAAGAGTCGCAAATTAACGTGTTTTTAAATATAAATTGTGGATTCAATTGAGGTTTCTAAACATTTTTCTTTTTCAAGGGTTATCTTTGCATATATAAAGTATGGAAGTTCTTGAACACATTGAAGCAGCTCCGGTAACTTTTACGCAATCAGCCTTTGAAGAATTAATGCGTTTAAAAGAAGACCTTAAATTGGTGGAGGACCAGTACCTGCGCATTGGCGTTAAGGGAGGCGGGTGTTCTGGTTTGAGTTATTTACTTGCTTTTGATAAAAAAGAGGAGCACGACAAAATGTACCAATACCAAGGTTTGGATATTGTGATGAACAAAGCTCATGTAATGTATGTGTTGGGCATGCAGGTAGATTGGGAAAATGGGCTAAACAATCGGGGCTTTGTGTTTGTGAATCCAAATGCAAAGGATACCTGCGGTTGTGGTCAGAGTTTTTCAACCTAATTTTTCATCTTAAATATATTGATTTCAAAGATTGGGGCATGTAATCTTTCATTCCTCAATTAAATTTGTATGAGTTTTGAATTTTCGTGAAAATGTAAACCAAGGTCTGGAAAGTATACGGGCCAATTCCTTAAGGGCAGTAATTACCTGTTTGATTATCGCCATTGGCATTGCGGCGCTAGTAGGTATTCTTACTTCTATTGATGGAATGAAGGCTGCGGTAGGGCAAACATTTTCTAAAATGGGTTCACAAAGTTTTATGATTAGAAACGGCAATTCGGTTAGGCGATCTGGCGGACCTGATGCAAATATTGATTTTAAAACAGTGAAACAATTGGAAGCGGAAGGTTTTAAGGCAGCATATAAGTTTCCATCTAAAATTACGTTACATCAAGGCATTTCTGGCAATGCCAAGTTGAGATTTGGCGAAAAAGAAACCAACCCAAATGTAATGGTTTCGGGAGTAGATGAAAATTATCTGGAAATCATGGGATTTGATATCCATACTGGGCGCAATTTTACAAATAACGATATTGCATTGTCGCTTCCTCTGGCAATAATAGGAAAAGAGGTGAGTACAAGGTTATTTGGTACCGCAGCACCAGAAAACAAAGAAGTTTCAATCAATGGACAACGTTATTTGGTCATCGGTGTTTTGGCAGAAAAGGGCAGCAGTTTGGGCAGTTCTGGGGGTGATAGAAATGTGTTTATTCCCTTAAATAGGGGAGCATTGGATTTTAGTTCTGTAGAACAGGATTATGATATTGATGTATTGGTAGAAAAAGTTGAAGACTTACCCAAAGCGATGGATGAAGCCTATTTTACCATGCGCAGGGTGCGTGGCTTAAAAGTTTCTGATCCAGATAATTTTATTATTTCAAAAAGTGATGCGATAGCCAAAGAGGCTTTAGAAAGTATGGGAATGGTATCGTCTGTAGGTACCATAATTGCCATTATCACCTTATTAGGAGCAGCAATTAGTCTGATGAATATTATGTTGGTTTCTGTAACAGAAAGAACAAAAGAAATTGGGTTGAGAAAGGCATTGGGTGCCTCGTCTCAGAACATTCGCAATCAATTTTTAATAGAGGCCATTGTAATTTGCCAATTGGGTGGATTGGGTGGAATTATATTGGGAATGTTGCTCGGAAATATGGTGGCAATAGGTTTGGGAAGTGGATTTATTATTCCCTGGTTGTGGATGTTTGTTTCTGCATTGGTGTGCATGGGGGTGGGTTTGGCGGCTGGCTTGTACCCCGCAAACAAAGCCGCCTCTATGGATCCCATAGAGGCGCTTCGATATGAATAATATTTTAAATAAATTATTTTCCGAAAAGACCTTTAATCATGTCTAAAATACCACCTGATTTTTTTGCAGGAGTATTTTGATCAGATTTTTGGTCTCCAAAGAAATTCTGCACCATATCGCCAATTCCACCAGAGGTGAATTGAGAAATAATGGATTGGATATCAAATCCACCAGAACCTGCTTTGCTGTTAAAAGCATTCATAACACTGGGCATAAATTTAGCCACCATGCCTGATGCCATAGACGGATCTATGCCGAATTTGCTGCTAAGTTGGCTGATAACATCATTGCTTGCACTGGCCATTACAGGATTGTCTTCAGCAGTTTCTTTACCGCTAAACATTTCCATAATACCACTTAAGTCGCCACTGCTTGCTTGGTTTTTAAAACCAGAAAGAACAGATTCAGCTGCTGTTGTAGCAACGCTTTCAGATTCTACACCTTCAGGCAATTCGCTACTGTTTACATGTCCACTAATTTGTGATTTAATGACATTAAAGATTTCTTGATAGTCCATTATTTGTTGTAATATTTGGTTTAAAAAAAAGGAAGTTTAACTACTTTTCCAGCAATTAATTTTCCGCGTATTTCAATGTAAATCACACTGTCTGCTGCGGCAAATTCACTTTTAACATAACCCAATCCAATAGGTTTGTTTAAAGTTGGGCTCATGGTGCCACTGGTAACTTCTCCTATGGCATTGCCATCTTTATCGCAAATTGGATAGTGCTGGCGTGGAATACCACGGTCAGTAAGTTCAAAACCTACCAATTTTTTAGTAGGTTTATTCTCTTTTATGGATTTGTGGTAATCTGCATTTACAAATGGCTGATTAAATTTGGTTATCCAGCCCAATCCCGCTTCAATGGGAGAGGTGGTATCATCAATATCATTCCCATATAAGCAGAATCCTTTTTCTAGGCGAAGGGTATCTCTTGCACCAAGTCCAATAGGTTTGATTGAATATTCAGCACCGGCTTCAAATAAGCTATCCCACATTTTCTGTGCATCATTGTTTTTAATATACAATTCAAATCCTCCAGCACCGGTATAGCCAGTATTGCTGACTATTACATCTTCAATACCTGCTACCACTCCAGTGGTAAAGTGGTAATATGGAATTACGGACAAATCCACTGCTGTTAATTTTTGAACAGTTGCAGCAGCATTCGGTCCTTGAACAGCCAGTAAGCTATAGTCATCGCTAAGATTAGATACCTTGGCTCCAAATCCCACATTGAATTTTTGCACCCAATTGAAGTCTTTATCAATATTGGAAGCATTTACTACCAACATGTACTTTTCTGCATTGTATCGGTACACCAGCAAATCGTCAACAATTCCGCCGGTTTCATTTGGCAAACAAGAGTATTGCACCCTGCCATCGCTTAATGCCGAAACATCATTGCTTGTGATATACTCAACAAGTTGATATGCATTTGGGCCTTCAACCAAGAATTCGCCCATATGGCTTACATCAAAAACACCAACAGAATTTCTAACGGCTTGGTGTTCTAGTATTAGATTGTCGTAAAGCACTGGCATATTGTACCCCGCAAATGGCACCATTTTGGC
>JADYZD010000232.1 GCA_020853295.1 Bacteroidia bacterium
GTGTATGTAAATTGTATTGGAGGTTCCAGTTGATTTGGATTTAAAACTGCATCAAATCCTGAGCAATCAGTGGGGTTGTAAAACACTGTGGTTCTTTGAATAAAACCAGCCCGGGTTTTCATCAGCTCTCCTTTATCATCTGCAGGCTTGTCTTCTTCCTCTATAGAATTCACAGCCAAGGGCATGTAACTCTTGTATTTGTCTATCGGAAAAAATACATTTCCAGATTCGTTAATGGTTCGGAATGCGGTATCGAGTTTTACACCCAATGACTTGTAAAAAGTAGTTTTATCTTGCAACAATAGCAATGCTTTTGCATGCATATCCTTTCCGGTCTTTTCAGCGTTGTCATACAAATATTCTACCTTAATTAAATCGTATATTTCACATTGGGCAGCTATAGAAAATAACTTATCCAAATCATTGGCATTGTTGTATTTAATATGAAGGTTTTTTTGAAGTTCAAATCCCTTGGGCTTGTTGCTTCTTTTGCCTTGTTCAAAAATTGGAACCAAAGCAATCATATCGGTATAGAAATTTTCATTTGGTATGCCAATAGACTTGGCCATTTCTTTAAATTTACTCACTTTTTTACTGACCAAAGTATCCAATTCACTTATTTTTTTCCCGCTTTGGTTCATATGGAATATGGCCATATAACCACTGGGTTTCGCATTAAAAAGCACATTGATATTAATAACAACTTCATTGGTATTGGCAATAAAATTGGAGAATTGAAATTCACTGCTATTATTGGTGGCTTGTAAGTTGCCATAAGCATCATACGAAACGCTAGGTGCCGCACTTTTATATTTTTTGCCATTGGCAGACCGGTAAGTTTCGTTTTGCATAAAACGGTTATTGGAATTGTATATGACATTTCCGGTGGCCTGGGCCATTAACTGGGCTGCAGTAGCTGCAATGAACCCGAAAAGGATTTGCTTTTTCATGCCTACAAAGTTTCATGGTTTTAAAATGGCATTTGTCTACAATGTGTGAACCTACACAACCACTGTGTGTATTTCATTTTTCAATACTTATTTCTTCCATGGAGTAAAGCGGTAATGCCCAGTGATGGTTGCTTTAAATAAATAATCTTCCATTTTAGGGCCCAGTCCAATATTGTGCACCACTTTTAACCGTGTAGAATCTTGTTCTGAATAGCAATTGCTCACAATTCCGATATGGCCTGCAGCAATATCCCAGCACACAATATCGCCAGGCAAATAGTCAGCAGCTGATGTTGAATTGCTAAGTTGTTTGCCAAATCGCATGAAATAGGTTTCCAAATTGGGAACCCTTCGGTGGTCAATATTTCGGTCAATGACCAGCGAATTTCTCTTTTTCTTATACACCGCAAAATTCCGTTTCATGTCTTCATGTACCAGCTTTTGCAGGTCAAATCCCACTTGTCTATATGCCCGAATAATCACATCGGTGCACACTCCAAGGCTATCTGGGATATCGCCATTGGGATAGGGTATTGTAAAATAACGCCCGTCGTAGGTTACTTTTTTTAGGGTTTGTTGTTTTGCCGCATTCACCAATTTTAAATTGAGGCTATCTCCAATTTCAGCAGTTTTTAAGCATTTATCTGCATGTGAAACTTTTGGCGCATTGGACAAGCAGGCAACTGCTATGAGTGAAAATAGGATGCAATATTTCATCAAAATATTGCCCTAATTTCAGTAAAATAATAGGTTCTATTATGCGAATGTGTGAAACTGCTTTTCGGCTGTGTAAAAGCACCAAATTACAGTTTTTGGGGTAAGTTTTTTGGTAAAAATCAATAGGACAATGTACCCCAATGGCCAACAATGCTCAGCATTTTTTTATCGGAGGGTTCAACCCTGCCAATAATTTGTGCTTCTATTCCAAATTCTTTGGCCATATTTATCATGGCTTCTGCTGCAACTTCATCGGTATAAATTTCCATTCTGTGGCCCATATTAAAAACCCTAAACATTTCTTCCCAACCGGTTCCACTTTCCGATTGAATCAATTGAAATAGGGGAGGAATTGGCAATAAGTTGTCTTTAACAATATGCACATTGTCTGTAAAATGCAGCACCTTAGTTTGACCGCCACCACTGCAATGCACCATGCCTTTTATGGCAGAACGATGGGTTTCTAAAATGGCTTTAATTAATGGGGCATAAGTACGGGTAGGTGATAAAACCAATTTCCCTGCATCAAGCGGAGAGTTGGCAACAGTATCGGTTAACAATTTCGTACCACAATAAGTTACGTCATCGGGCAAATTGTGGTCAAAGCTTTCAGGGTATTTTTTACGGTAGATGGAGGAAAAAACATCATGCCTGGCGCTGGTAAGCCCGTTGCTGCCCATTCCACCGTTATAGCTGTTTTCATAAACTGCTTTTCCATAACTGGAAAAACCAACGATTACTTGCCCTGGGGCTATGGTATGGTTGCTAATGATGTCGGATTTTTTCGCCCTCGCAGCAACAGTTGAATCTACAATTACAGTGCGCACCAGATCGCCCACATCGGCAGTTTCACCTCCAGTGGTAACAATATCAATGTTGTATTTGCGCATTTCATCGCAAAAGGCTTCAGTACCATTGATGAGGGCTGCTACTACTTCACCTGGTATTAGGTTTTTATTTCTGCCTATGGTGCTGCTGAGCAAAAAAGGACCCACCACTCCCACACAGAGCAGGTCATCAGTATTCATAACAATGGCATCTTGGGCAATGCCTTCCCAAACAGAAACATCACCAGTTTCCTTCCAGTAAAGATAAGCAAGACTGCTTTTGGTGCCGGCACCATCTGCATGAACAATATTGCACCAATCGGCATCATTGCCCATGTAATCTGGAATAATTTTGCAAAAAGCCTTTGGGAATAAGCCTTTATCTACATTTTTTATTGCATTGTGAACGTCCTCTTTTTGACTGCTCACCCCGCGTTTGGCATATTTGTCCTGCATGCTGTGGCAAAGGTAATTCCAACCTTTGGCTTAAACCAATATTGTGGATTTCAAATCAGCGGAGGAGTGGATTTTGCCGATTTGTGTAGGCCCACGCCATAATAAATGATGTGCAAAAACACTCCAAAAAGTAGGGTCATGGCCCAAGTTCTGGGGTGTGCAAATGGATCGCTGATTCTGTTGAAAATATCACCCAGTATGGTGCCAGGGTGGTTCATAATATCCCAACTGTTAAACCGTTGGTAGCGGCCCAAATAAATTCCAAATCCACTGGCAAAAAGAGAGAGGGAAATAAACACATGAGATGCCGCATGATTGGTTTTGGCAAGAAAGATTTCGGCCATTATTTTTAAGGAAACCAAACCGTAAATGAGCCCACAAAGTGCATAAGAAAGAATCATTAATGAATCGAACCAAATATACCTGTGGTGGGACTATGAAAGGTGCAACAAGTCGGTAATCAAATACGGGGCATTGGGCAGAAACAGCAACCATACAATTCCCAAGGGGATAAAAATAGTGTTTTTTTGCAAAGATTTATTTTCCGCAATGAGCAGGGCCAATCCAAATGGAATTGCCGCGAGAAACAAGTTCCACCAAAGAAAAAAGTAAGTTGGACCTCCAGTAATATAGTATCGAACAAGCACCAATAAAACTGCAAATATGTTCAGAAGCAACAATAATCTTATAGCGGGAATTTCCCTGTATTTGTGAAACATACCGCAAATCAATTGTGTTTCATGTGGCCATAAACTCAAAATCGATAGAACCTGTGAATTATACGTTTGCAAACGATTAAAAAAAAGAAACACGCGAAGTGGTTAGTTTCGCGTGCATTGGTAGTTGATAAATTAAAACTTGAATAAATAATTGCATTCAGACAAGGTAAAAAGTTTAAAAATCCCCTGCCCAAACGGTTCCGGAATATCTTAATTATCTTCTATTTATATGACGCATAGAATGAAAAAGGTTGCAATAATTAATGTTGAATTTCTATTTTTTTGATAAATATTTTGGTATCAATAATGGTTCGTACCAGATAATACCCATTGGGCAAGTCTTCTGTATCAATGCGTATCTCCTGAGGTGAATCGTTTAACGTATAACTATAAATACATTTACCTGTTAAATCCAAAATCTGTATTTTTCCAAATCTATAATTATTGGGAATACCAGTTATAGTTATTTGGTGTGAGGCAGGTATAGGATGTACTGAAATGTCCGCACCAAAATTCTCTTTTGTTCCAATATTATTGCAATCCGACACACGAATTACCCTACCCAGTCTACCTATATTTCCACTGCCATCTGTAGCTTCGTACCAAAGCATATAATCCCCTGCAACATTGCTATTCACGCTGTGTTTAATAATTAAACTAATTTGATTTTTTGGATAATAATTGTCAGTTACATTTACCGTATCTGGAGTAAAAGGGGTATTGATTTGGTGGCAAATGGTATCGGGTGAATTTTGTGTAATTACTGGAGCAATGTAGTCGTTTACTTGATAAATCAGAGTGTATCCATTTTCCCATGCTACATTTCCATTGGTGTCTTTTGCAAAATATTGAATTGGATAATTTCCAATAATTGAGGAATTCACTGGGCCGTTAAATCCAGGGATGGTTTGCTTCGGGATTGGGCCACTACAGCTGTCACTGGCATAAATGGGATCTATAAACGAATAATTTAGTTGAACTTTAATGCTGTCACCATCTTTTAAAAATCCATTTGGAGAGTAAATATGGGGTTTTATATCATCTACAACAGTTACGGTTCTTTTTGCCCAAGTGCTGTCACCATGGGAGTTTACAACAAAATAGCGCAACACATATTTTCCTGCAATATGGTTGGTGATTTTATTTACATACACTACTGATGGTGTTAAGTTTCCATCTATAATATCCGATGCTACACAACCTGGTTCTACAAATGTGTCGCAGGAATTGATTGTCATTACATCTTTTCCGTTTACCACCAGAGTGGGTGGACTTACCCAATAGTTTGTGGTGGTATTGGTAACAATTGGTTTTTCAGCATCGAAATAGATATGGGCAGTATTTTTTATTTTTTGGTAGGGCAAATAATTCTTATTTAATTTCACAGAATAATTGATATAACCATGGCTTTCGGGCTCATTGGTGGCGCTGTCCTGCAAATTGATATTGTTAAAAACAAATGCAATGGCATATCCATTTCTTTCCGCAATACAATTATGACTGGTGTTAACAAGTTCGAAAGAATTGGTATCCAAATTTGGGCTTAAAGTGTCGCGCACAATCACAGTTGTAGCGGGCCAATTGCCTGTATTCTGGAACCGAACCAGATATTTCAATATACCTGGTTTTTCTTTCATGCGTTCTGGTTCAGATGCTTGCTTGTCATTAGGATCATGTGCATTTACAATTTGAAATTTGGATATATTTTCGTTATTAATAGAATCTTTTTCTGCAACGTTTGTATAGCAATTGCATTTAAATGTCACTGTTCCTGAATCTGTGTTGGGGACAGCATACTCTACTTGCATATTTTTATCCGATAATAATGCTAGACCAGATGCAGTAAAATCCAAACTGGAATCAGTGGAGGTATAATTGCCTGATATAAGTTGAATGGATTTCAGTTTGTGGTCTGATTTTATTTTACAACTGATATTCCCCAAAGAGGTATTTCCATTATTTTCAAGGGTCAACGTAAACGTGTTTTTTATGCCCCTTACTGCAAACCAACCTGTTTTAGTAATTGTGCTGATTTTTAGGTCTTTAATCTGTTGGGTATCGGGCTTAACGATAAAATCTAATGATTTATTTATTCCATATTTCCATGTATGCACACCGGAAACGGGTTTTTCAAATGTCCATCCGTTTGGTAGGCTTGGTGTAA
>JADYZD010000233.1 GCA_020853295.1 Bacteroidia bacterium
ACAGCCCTTTGGGGTGTCCTTTTTGATTGATTGTTTCTGTATTCATTTTGTTATTTAAGTTCTTAATTATGTATTAGCTTATGTTTTTTTCTTTCATTACGGCGTTGAGCCATTTTAGCATTGCAAATAACATGGCAGCAGCCACCAATGCAAGTAAACAGTTCATTAAAAAGAAATTGCTCTTATCATCAAACTTTTCCCACATGCCAGAAAGCATTCCAGAAAGTTTATTTCCAACAGCGGTAGAAAGGAAAAATCCTCCCATCATGAGAGCTGTAATTCGCGGAGGACTTAATTTGCTTACCAGCGACAAGCCCATTGGCGACAAACACAATTCCCCTATAGTGATAACACAATAGGATGCAATGAGCCACAAGCTGCTCACCTTGCCCGTTTCTATATTGGTACTGCGCACTGCGGCAACCATTACCAAAGCAGAAAGTGCAGTAATAACCAACCCAATTGCAATTTTTGCAGCCGTGGTAGGTTCCCTTTTTCGCCGCCTAAGCAAGCCCCAAAAACCCACAATAACTGGGGTAAGTATCACTACCCAAAATGGATTGATGGACTGGTAAATTTCCGTAGAAATGAGTTTTAAACTTTTGCCATTTTCAGGAATTTGATTGGCGGGTAAATTTTTAAAATATTTTCTGCTTGCAGTTTGTGATTTTAAGGTATTCGCTAAAGTGATGCGTTCAAAAGATTTACCTTCACTTTTCAGCACTGAATCTTCATTTTTGATATGCTTTTTATGCATTGCAAATTGATCAGCAGTCATTCTTGCTACCGAATCGTTTTGCACTGTTTGCATCAGGCTTAATTTTTCAAATGGTGCTTTAACAATTTCATTGGGTGCCCGGTCGGTATGCTCTTCTGCCCAAGTAGTTAGGGCATCCCCATTTTGATGAAATATAGCCCAGAAAATAACCAAACAACCATATACGGCGAGCAACGCACCTATAGGCCGTTTGTCCTCTTCTCTTGCTTTTACATACAAATAAATGAAAAAAGAAATTACTGGCACACAGCCCAATATAAAGGCATCATTGGAGTCAGAACCCAAGATATTTCCGGGTATTAAATATCCCAAAATACCAAATGCAAACATGGGCAACAGGGTGAACATTAAAATTCGGCCTGTGCTCATATCCCCTTTTTCTAGTGGCTTAATTACATCGGCTTCTTTTACATGTGAGGATCCCATTAAAAAAACCAGTATTCCTATGAGCATTCCAATACCAGCTGCAGTAAATGCCCATCCCCAACCGTAATTAATCCGTAAAAATGCCGCAACAAAATTGCAAACGAAAGCACCAATATTGATGCCCATATAGAAAATATTGTACCCTGAATCTTTATTTAATTTATAGGGTTCTTTATTGTATAAATTGCCCAATAGGGTGGAAATATTCGGTTTAAAAAACCCGTTACCTATAATAATCAGTAGCAATGAAACATAGAAGATAGCTTCTCCTTTAAAGGCCAAGCCAAAATACCCCAAACTCATAAGCAAACCGCCAGCTATTATCGATTTTCGATAACCCAGCAATCGGTCGGCCAGCAAACCACCAATAAACGGAGTTAAATAAACCAAACCCAAATAGGTACCATATATATCTGATTTTTTTTCGGGCGAGAATCCCATACCTCCATTTTGAACACCATCCAACATATATAAAGAGAAGATTCCCAACATGAGATAGTAACCAAATCGTTCCCACATTTCTGTAAGAAACAAGTAAGGCAGTGCCTTTGGATGTTTGCCAGCAGGTTTATTCATAGTGTTTTATAGTTCTTAATTTAATGGCTGATGTGCACATAACGACGTAAACAACTGCACAACAGTTGGCTAAAATACAGATAAAAAGTATTTATTCGAAAAAACCCCACAATCTAGCACAGGTAAACTTCCAATTCATTGGGATTGGAGTTGTCGAAATACACGTGCTCTTGCAAGGTGGTAGCCAAGGAAACGCCCACGTAATCCGCCTTCACAGGATAACTGCGATGTTCTCTTTTTGCCAAAAATGCGGTTTCAATACTGTTGGGATCTTGGTCAAAAATAACTTTTAACACATGCATAAGGGTTTTGCCCGTATTGATTACGTCATCTACCACCACCACATTTCTCGATTTAAAATCAGTAAGCGGGCTAAAACTCGGTTCCAAATTGGTATTGGTGGTTACTTGAACCAGGTTTACCGCAACTTCAGGCAATATTTGAAGCACTTGTTTGCCCAATTCTCCTGCCAAATAAAAACCCCTTGAATTCATGCCACAAATGGTAATTTCACTGCTTTCTGTGTGCTTTTCACAGATTTCGCATGCCATTCTCTCAATTTTTACACCAATAGCATGGTGGTCTAGAATAGGGGTTTTGTCTTGCGGTTTCACCAAGTCAGCCATGATGCAAGTTTAGTTTATTTTTTGCAGAAATTTTGATGTGCTCACAGCGTTTTCTAGAGTATTTGTAAAACCCCAATAGGGCAATTATATATCTACATCCCCTTCTAAATTCTTGCGCAATCTATTCAGGTAGCGAAATTTTTGCCATTTGGCTTGAAGGGGCTCCAATTGTGTTTTGAGCCAAGGTTGTGACAAGGAGTCCAAATGTTGTGTTTCGGCCTCCAACTCAGTCAGCAAGTCGGTTTCAAGTGCCGACAACTGCTCTTGGGCTTGTTCCATGGCCATGGCATCGCCTTGAACCGCCTCTTCAATCAAATCATGCAAATCCAACATCTCCATTAAAAAATCGGGGGGCAAGGTATTTTTCTCGCCTTCGCCAGACAAACCCATTTCCTTTAAGATATAAGCAATTCTAGTAGTGTAAGCCGACAAAGCCTTGTGGGCCTCATTGTTTAGGCTGGTTTTGGAAATGGCCAATTGTTGTTTCTCCGGGTCATTTCCATAAAAATCCGGATGCCATTCCCGCTGCATTTGCAAAAATGCCAGCCTCAAGGCCTGCTCATCTAAATGGAATTTTGGAGTAAAACCGTAAAGACTGAAATAAGAAAACATTAGAATCCCAAGGCCCTGCTAATATCTACCCAGAAGATAAATACAATAAGCGCCGCCAGCATAATCATACCGATAAGCTGACCAATGTATAAAGCTTTTTCGCTTGCCGGTTTGCCTGTAATCATTTCCCACAAAAGAAATACTACGTGGCCGCCATCCAAAGCGGGTATGGGCAAAATATTCATAAATGCCAACACCAAAGATAAGGTGGCAGTGAGCATCCAAAAATTGGCCCAGTTCCATTTTGAACCAAACATTTGTGCGATACCTATAGGTCCAGCCAGGGTTTTCTTGGCATTTACTTTTCCTGTAATCACTTTGCCCAATGCTTTAATATTGGCTCCCAATAGGCTAAAGCTTTCTGAAGTTCCTTTAGAAATGGCCTGACCCATATTGTACGTAATTCTTACTTCTTGATTTTCAAAACCATAGTACTCTGGATTAAAGCCCAAGGTTCCTTCGGAACTTACATGCAATTTCAGCTCGCGTTCTTTGTTGTCTGTACCCGCTACCAATAACGAAATGGTGCTGTCTTTTAAACCGGAAATGAGTTCTTTAAATTCAGGGAACACTGCGGCATCTTTTCCGTTGAGTTTTAAAATTTTATCGCCCACCTTCAATCCGCCTTTTGCAGCTTCAGAACCCGATGCTATCTTAAATACTTTGAATTTATAACGGGGTGAAATAAATCCCAATTCAGATTTTTTACCCAAGTATTCTTCCAAATTGTTTGGCAGTTGAATAATGGTGTCTTTGCCATTGCGACTTACCAATACCTCTTTCTTATTGGCCATAATAAAATCGGGATTTGCAAATTCATCACCCAGATTTTCTACATCTTTACCATTGAGTTTAAGTATAAAATCACCAGTTTTAAAGCCCAACTCGCGTGCAACTGGACTGGCATAAATTCCACCACCGGTATTTATGGCTTTGTTGGGGATATACGTATCGCCGCTAATGTATTTGATGGCAATCATGATTCCCAAACCCAAAATTAGGTTTACGGTAACCCCACCAATCATTACAATTAGGCGCTGCCATGCTGGTTTGCTGCGAAACTCCCAGGGTTCTGGCTTGCTCGACATTTGTTTGGTATCCAAACTTTCATCGATCATCCCTGCAATTTTTACATATCCGCCCAGGGGCAACCAGCCAATACCATATTCGGTATCGCCTTTTTTGTATTTGAACAGTTTGAAACCAAAAGCATCAAAGAAGAGGTAAAATTTTTCAACCCGTATGCCAAACATACGTGCAGCCAAGTAGTGGCCAAGTTCGTGTAATGTAACCAAAATGGCGAGAGCCAGAATGAATTGCGCAATGGTGATTAAGGTGCCCATTTATTAAATTAAAGCGCGAAAATAAGATTAAACTGCAGGTTCATTGCAATTTGTCGACAAGGAATGTTAATTGAGGACGAATTGACCTTTAAATAATACGAGTTGCTGTATTTCCAAGTAGCCAAATGGATATATTTGCCCAATGAATTCCAAATTGATCTTGCGCATTATTAGCATTGTTGCCGCAGTTATCTTGCTGCAAACCTTGTATTTCAAATTTACGGCCCACCCCGACTCGGTGTATATTTTCAGCACCTTGGGCATGGAACCTGCAGGGCGCATAGGTACCGGCATTTTGGAACTTATTGCCAGCATTTTGCTCTTTGTGCCCAATTACCGTTGGCTGGGTGCGGGCTTGGCCGCTGGGTTAATGGGTGGCGCCTTAATGGCACATATCACCAAATTGGGAGTAGCAGTAAATGGGGATCATGGGCAGTTGTTCATCTTAGGGGTTATTGTGCTGGTATGCAGCCTAATCTTGCTATGGGTGGATAGAAAAGCCATTCCTGTAATTGGTAAACTGTTTAAATAAGCAGGAGGAGCAACAAAGTAAATATAAATCTGCATTTTTGCCGCAAAATTGAAAAGCATGAGCATAGACAGTGAATTACAAACCAGAAGTGGTGGAAAGTGTGAATTGTGCGAAAGTACAGATACTTTAAATGCATTTGTGGTTGCGCCGCGCAGCGGCGCAACGGTGGACGAAAACATCCTGATTTGCGGTACTTGCTCTGCCCAAATCAACGAACCTGACCAGGCCGACCCCAATCACTGGCGTTGCCTCAACAGCAGTATATGGAGTGAAGTTCCTGCCGCACAAGTGGTTTCTTGGCGCATGCTCAACCACCTCAACCACGAAGGTTGGGCGCAAGATTTACTTGACATGATGTACATGGATGATGAAACCATGGAATGGGCCAAAACGGGCATGGCTGCCGCAGAACCTGGCAGCGCACACAAAGACAGCAATGGAAATGTGTTGCAACATGGCGATACTGTGGTGCTCATTAAAGACCTTGACGTAAAAGGTGCCAACTTTACCGCTAAAAGAGGCACGGCGGTGCGCAATATTGCTTTGGTGGCCGACAATCCGGAACACATTGAAGGCAAGGTGAACGGACAGCATATTGTAATTTTAACAAAGTTTGTAAAAAAATAAATCATGGGCAATACCATTACTGTTACCACTACTGTAGAAGCACCTGTAGAAATCGCTTGGTTATTTTGGACCTCAGAAGAACATATTGTGAATTGGAACAATGCCAGTGATGACTGGCATACCCCGTTTGCTGAAAACAATGTGGAAGTAGGCGGTGAATTCAACTACAGGATGGAAGCCAAAGATGGCAGTTTCGGCTTCGATTTAAAAGGCACCTATACTGAGGTGGTTTTAAACAAATCCCTTGCATTTCACTTTGAAGACAACAGAAAAATAACAGTGACATTTGAGGGCAAAGACGATGAAACCGAAATCATCGAAACCTTCGAACCTGAAAACCAAAACCCCGAAGAACTACAACGCGCTGGCTGGCAAGCTATTTTGGACAATTTTAAGCGTTATATTGAAAATTCAATATGATCTTGTGGGTTTGAAATCCGCTGCGTAAAACCTACCCTTTTTCATTCTATTATCTACTAATTACTTAAACCAAAACATGGTTTTTGAAAAAGAAGTGATAATAATTCCACGCACCACCATAATACAATTTCAGAATTACGTAAAAAGTATGTTTAAGTACACTTTTACCTTGCATAGCTGCGTTATAATATAACTTGTGGCATATGGATGTGATGTGTTTCTGATGTCGATATCATAAGGTTGTCATAAGGAAGTAACTACTTTTTACAATTATGAGCAAGCTATTGGGACCTTTTAAAATGACCGGAAGAATTGATGGAATTACATTCTATCAGCGTGGCAACAGTATTATAGGCCGCAGCAGCCGTGGTGTAAGTTCTAGTAAACTAAAAACTGCAGATTGCTTTGAACGCACCCGAGAAAATAATAATGAATTTAAGCATGCTTCACTACTAAGCAAGCTTATACGGGCTGAGATTTTCAAATATAATACTCAGGCATACGACACATATACACATAGCCGACTGAACGGTGCCATACTGGCTGTGATAAAAAAAGACAACTTAAATATGAGGGGTAAGAGAAATTTCACCAACGGATTGGCCAATCCTGCGGTGTTACAAAAATTTGCTGAAACCCAATTAAATAAAGAAGCAGAAATAGACCAATTAATTAATGGAGAATGGAACTATACGGGTATCAATAACAAAGTAAAATTGAACATACTGAATCCCAAGAAGGACATTGCATTCCCTGCAAAAAACACAGTCGCAACTATACAAAGAATGCAATTATTGTTAAATGAATTTAGTTTAGAAATAACCAGCACGGGAACAGGCATTCAAGTTCTTTTGCCACAAATAACTCCCCTTAAAATTGAACTAAACTCACCCACCCTGCCTATTTCCTTTAAGGGTATAGTAATTGACATTATTGAATTCCATTTTGTACAAAAAATCAATGGCACTGAATATCAGCTAAATGCACGAAATTTAAATTCTGTGAAAATTTTGGGTATCACCATTGTTTAGAAGCCCAAAAACAAGATACTCTTTCCGCTGGCACGATTGTGCCAGTGTATTTTACACATGTCATTTGTTCTGACGGTGAAAATCAAATCCGGGCAATTGTTAGCAACAACATTTTCGGTGATTCTGGAAAGGTGGTAATTAAGGCTGGTACTCCTGTAACCTTTAATATGAACATCAGACCAGCGGGTTCTTAGGGCAAGGCCGGTCGTATTGAAGTAACAGCAGTTTCAGTGCTGTCAGTTGATGGACAGGAAATACCGATAAATGGTTCTGACTTGATTGTGGGCAAAAGTAAAAAAGGCGCTGCCATTGGGATGTCTATTGGCTTAGGGCTTTCCATTCTTCCAGTGTTAGGCTTTGCAACAGGCTTTTTAATTAAAGGTGTTGAAGTGTGTCTTCAACAAATCCCTGTAGTTAGAACAGTATCAGAGGTTACTATAAAGGTAAAATGATTAATTCTTGTAAATGACCGTAAAAGTAATAAACTGTTAGAAATAAAGATTAAAGGACTGCGGTTAGGGCAAAGTAGATTTGTTCAAAAGTAGATTTATTAAAATGAATTTATTCGAAATCGCTTTTTTTTATACAAATTTAGTATATTTGAATTATAGTGTAAATTTTCCAAAAGTGATAATTTCTGAGAATTAAAGAAAACTAAATAAAACTCAAATATGAATTCTTTTACATTTACAAGATTAGTCCTAATTGGGCTTTTATCTACCATGTCTTGCATGACCTTGCGCAGTCAAACTAGAACAGGGTATTTTAAAATAAAGGATACCTCGACGGTTACTTTACCAGAGTTCCATGATACTTTCATTGGTACGCATCCTTATTGGGGTAACTTGATATCATTCTTTAAGATTTCGAATTGTTATCGAAGTTTGAATCAATTAGGAACACCTTTCTTCGATAAAATATTTAAGATTTCCTATAACTATAATGAGGATTCTACTAGACTTAAGGATAGCATTGAAGCGTATAACTTTATTGATTTTTATGAAGAGTTGCCAAAAGCTGTGCCATTGGCAATACATGGCGATACTTCAGAAAACATCCTATGGCATATAAAAGATGCTAAACTTGATCGTGCATGGGGAATCACTATGGGTGACACAAATATGATTATTGCAGTAATTGATTATCCGATTAATAAAAATCATGTCGATCTAATTGGAAAATTCTGGAAAAATAGTGGTGAAATTCAAGGTGATGGAATTGACAATGATAATAATGGTTATATTGATGATGTTGAAGGCTGGGATGTTGCAAATTATGACAATTCACCTTTTTGGGATTGGCCCAATGGCACTAAACCGCTTTTTGATAAATTCGATCATGGCACTTTAGTAGCAACAACATTGGCTGGAAGAGCAAATAATTTGAATTCTACAATAGGGGCATGTCCAAACTGTAAAATAATGCCAATAAAAATTGCAAGTACAAGTAAGAAAGATGATACCATTTTAACCACTGAAGTTGAATATGAATATACAAGCGAAATTGATGCAATAGCTTACGCACTTGTGAACAATGCTAAAATCATTAATTGTAGTTGGAGGTATATAGGGGTTGATCCAGGCATAATCATGGACTCTATACTTTATTTGGCAAATTCACTGGGTATAGTTGTTGTTGCCGGAGCTGGTAACGAAAATAATCATTTTATTAAGAATGGTTATGATCCAAATAATCGTGTTTGGCCCGCGAATCATCCAACAGTTATTAGCGTTGGCGCAACAACACAGGACAGATTTAAAGCACGTTATTCTAATTTTGAACCATTTGTAAAAATTGATATTATGGCTCCTGGGGACCACTTGTTTTGTGGTAAATTGTATGGAAATAGTAACTATACAAGAGCTTCAGGAACTAGTCTAAGTACTCCAATTGTTGCTGGCACATTAGGTTTACTTTATAGTCAGAATCCTTCGTTTACAATAAGTCAAGCAAAACAATGCCTATTAAATGGTGTTGATACTATAGATTGGTTAAATCCTGAATTTCGAGGATTAATAGGTCCAGGGACATTGAATGCATGGAAAACATTATCATGTGGTACATATAGACCCGTTTCACAATTTTTTTCTCAAACTTTTGTAAACTCCACTTTTGTAGATTCAATTTTTGTTTTTGTTGCTGACTCGCAACCCAACGCTGTATATAAATGGATTTTTGGAGATGGTGATATTCAAGAAACGACTAATTGTAAAATTTCAAAACAATACTCAAATAAGGGCGTTTATTCAATTAAATTAATTGTAACTGATACTATAAATGCAATTTCAGACACATGCACAAAGTATAATTGGTTTGTGGTTGATGCGCCCAGTAAAATTAGGCATTATTATTCTATGGACTGGAGATTTGGTTTCAAGAATCAGTTTTGCTCACAGGGTAGGATGATGCTAAGACATGGATTTGTTAATGATAGCAGTTATAATCGCACTGGAAGTTATAGACCATTAGCATTTAATTCATATTATTTTTTGTTAAATAAATCGCGACATTTTGGAGGAAATTATCCTTCTGGCCGGCGATTATACACTTCAAGCACTGGCCGCCAAAATTATTTAATTGATAGTTCATCTTCCTTTAACCATTTAAATAAATTCACACTTCCTGGAAGTTCAGGTTACATAGTTCCGGATTTTGATTCTGACAGTATGATTGCAATAATCCCACCCCTAACTAACAGAATGAATCCAAATCATGAAACTGTTAGGTTTTTTAAAGTGAATAAAAATGGATCTATTAGCCAGGATTACAAGGGACTTCCTGCCCTTTCAGGACATTCCTCGACTCCTAATGATTTATTTCAAACATCGGAGGAGACAGCAATTATTCCGCACCCAACTGATAAGTTATATTGGATTTTAACTAGGAGTGCTGGCTCACCTCAAGTCTTCGTTTTTGCTTATAAGAATTTAATTAGCAAAGATACAATATTTGCCACTGATTCGATTTTGATTCAGCATAAAGGTGCTGTTAATCTAAAAGCTATTAATCCATCAATGCGGGGGGATAAAGTAGTTTTGATTTTTGACACAACAAGTTTCATATGTTCATTTAATTCTTTGAATGGTCAAATTGATAGTCTAGACATTTTAAACTCCAAAGCCTACTATGCAGATGGGGCGTTTAGTCCAAACTCGAATTTAATTTATACAATAGAAACGCAAAATGGGCAAGATTACATTTGTCAATATAATTTAAACATCGACAATATTGTGGAAAGCAGAAAAATAGTAAGTTTCGGTAATTCCAATATCTTTCATGACTTAAGACTTTCTGAAGATTCAATATTGTATGTCAATGGTTCTTTTAAGAATTATTTAAGTGCTATTCATTTTCCCGATTCTTTATGCATGCTTGATTTGGATAATAAATGCGGTTTTGCTGAATATTCTGTAAACTTAAACTTGAATATTCCATTTGTCAGTATTTTAGATACTGTAAATTCTGGTCAAAGACTTCCATCTTTTGTATATCAGAATTTTCCTGATACTGTAAAGTTTAATTTAACTATTTATAAGTGTGATTCAGGTATTATTTCTTCTAATATACCGCCAAGAATTTTTCAAAAGTGGATTGTAAATAATAAAATTTATCCTGAATCAAATCCAATTGTAGAAATAAATAGGATCGGATTTAATTATGTTAAATTGATTATTGATAGCGCGGAATGGACTAAAAGTTTTGACCACTCTGATTCATTCAATCCATCACGACCAGAGATAAATCATATGGTAAGCAAAATCTATTTTAATATAGGCCCACCAACTCCTTTGTTCATCTCAAATAAATACTTCCGTGATTTCTCATCCATCCATTGGTACAAAGATGGAGTTTTTATAGATTCTACTGAACAATTTGATACTTTGTTTATCAGTTTACCAGGTGTATATCATGCTGTGGGTGTTTCTCCGTGTGGTGTAGGTATTAGCAAACGTGTTGAAGTAATATTTGATTGTGGTTCCCAATATATAAATTCTTCACATTTTAGTGATACAGGAAAAGTTTTTGCTTTTGGGACCTCAACTATTGCGAACGGGTTATACTCATTAGGTGGTAATAATAGAGTATTAGCTGGAGCCACATTAAATATTAATAGAGCTACACTTCTTATGGATAGTGGTAGTAAAATAACAATCTTACCTGGCGGGAAATTATTAATAGATAGTACTACTATAAGAGGATGTGGCAGATGGAAAGGTATAGAAATAATTGGTAATCCAAACGATTCTACTTATAGAGCACTCGGTTCAACGATTCATGGAAATGCTAGCATTACATGGAGTAGGATTTCTGATGCACTCATTGCTGTTAGAACTAATAATGGGGGATTTTTGGCTATGTCAAGTGATACTCTGGTGAATAACGGAATTCATGTTCTTCATAATAATTATAAGTATAGCGACAACTCAATTGTTGCTCAAAGTCTATTTAAAATGAATTCTAAATTGTATAGTGATAGTATCCTGAATTTTGATCCTTTAGATTCCGTCTTTCTCGGAGAATTTAATTATTCTAGGAGAGCTCAGTGTCTCTTGGATAGTGTAAAGAACGTTACTTATTCAAATAACAACTTTTGGCCAAATAGTCTTCTTTCAGAGTCAAATCATGGTTTAGCAACTCATGGAATCCTAGTGAATAAATCTAGTCAATTGACGATTACTGGTAATGAGTTTGAAGTTTCAAGCAACAATTCAACAATTGGAATTGTCAATAGTAACAATATTAATGTGACTGAAAATAATATTTCAAAGCATGCAAAGTATGGTGGTCAAATTTACTCTGATTCACCAATTACACGCGGCATTTGGTTAAAAAACGTTTCGGGAAGTACCATTCAAGGCAATTATATTGAAAACCAGTTTGTTGGTGTTGGTTATTACACAAATAGTAGTACACCCATCACTGTGACTTGGGTGAAGGAAAATACATTTTATGATAATATTTGTGCACTTGCCGCAGCTACAGATACTTTCCCAATTAACCTTAACAGCCCAATTAATAACTATAACAATACAATTTACTTAAAGACTGAATGTAACGTATTTACAGATGATGGCCTAGCATTTGCTGCTTGTGGAAAAATATTACCCCAAGGAACATCTACACTTTCCGTAGGAAATAAATTTAACAATGTAGAGGATACTTGTGTTTGGTACAACAATGGTACACTTATCAATTATTTTCCACGAAACCCAACACTTCCAGGTGTGTGTTGTCAAGAACCTTATTTAGGTTCCAGAGTTCTTGGATACCCAGTATTAATTAATGGGACTACAATTACAGCTACAGATTGTGTAACGGGTGCTCCGAAGCCAGGAGGTACAAATTGTGCACCGGAGGTTGAACAACTCAGTAATTCAAATTTTGAGCAGCCCAAATGGGAAATAGCGGTGCGGCCTAATCCTTCTCTCAGTGGATTTGAAATAACTACCTCAATTGAGAATTCCCGCTATTATCTGTATGATCTTACAGGCAAAGAAGTTGAATCTGGCTCTGTAAGTCAAGGTGGTATTGTCGGAAATAATCTTGGTTCTGGTATCTATGTATTGAGTGTTAGAAATAAAAACGGGAAATTGAGCAAGTCAATAAAGTTAATTAAGATTTAGTTGAATTGATAAGGAAATACTACATACTGCTTTTTTTGTATCTGGCCTCGCTAAATGTCGCAGCTCAGTTCACAAATAGTATGTGGTATTTCTTTGAGCAACGTTTGAATTTCGCCTCTGAAAAACCCACTTTTGAACCCACCACAATTCAAGGGGGTAGCAGTGCGCAATTTGTAGTTACCGATTGTGAAGGCCAATTGAAAATGGTGGCCGTAGGCAATGGTTATATTTACAATCGCGAGGAGAAAATTATGAAGGGTAGCCAATTTCTGGAATCTGCTCCATACTCTCTGATTAATGGCTTTGTTTATCCAGAAAGCAAAGATTCTATTGTTATTTTTCATGATATAGTGACTCAAAGTCCATACCGCCATTATTGGGGGTATTCCATTGTTGATTTGTCAAAGGATTCAGGCCGTGGGGAAGTTATAGCGCGAAATATTGTAGTGCGAAAAAGACCAAATCCCAATTTGGCTATTGTTCAGCATAAGAATGGAATTGATTTTTGGGTTCTAGGAACAAATGATAGTGTGAATGCATTTGTGTATAAATTCACATCACTTGGACTAGATACAGTTCCAGTTAAAAGCACTGGTACATTTAATAACTATGTGGATGCCAATTCCAACCTTGACTATTCCAATCTAAGTGTGTGTTTCGCACCTTTTATTCCCACATGGGATTCAAAGCAAATTATTGTTACTGGATTGACCAAATCGCTGAATTCTACAGCTATGGCTTTGCTTTATGACTTTGATAATAACACAGGCAAAATTACCAACCCCCAAGTTCTATTCAAGCGAACCAATGTTACGCAATCCAATTATACAACACAGAAAGCGGCAATTTCTTTCAATGATAGCTTTGTTTATTTTGGTGTAATGCTTCCAAATCACGGGGGAATTGGTGAAATGGCGTACTTTTTTCAAATAAACAGATTTACGAAGAACCGGACATTACTACGTACACATAACATATCTAACCCTTATGCAGCCTATGGGTTTTGGGGAACGACCCTCGGCCCCGATGGCAAGATTCTCGTGCAAGATTTTAGCAACCTTAAACAGTTCAATCCTATTGGGGATTTTTGGAGAGTGGAGAGACCTAATGAAGCAGGAGTCAAATGTCAATATCGAAAGTGGTGCCCAGATTCAATTGGTGGCTTAGTCTGGACTTTACCAACCACAATTTTAAAAAGTACACCTCCATATTTCATTGTCAATAGTAATTCAAATTCATGCAATGACACTACCGTATTTACTATAAATGGAGACACCGCTTTAAATAAGTTGGTTTTGCACTTTGGAGATGGCGATACTATATTATATACTGGTCCTTTTAAAAAGGATTTAAAATTTAGGCATTTTTACAAAAGCGATAGTTCTTACCCCGTTTCTATGGTTACTTGGGATAAATATTGTAATACCCCAAAATGGTTAACAGATACTATTTTGGTTTATAAACCACCACAAAATTTCTCAGTGAAAGTTGATCATAGTCCATCATGTGCAGATGATACAGTTATTGTAGCAATAAAAGCCAAAAATCACACTCGATTTACTGCAAACTGGGGGCTATCCAAACCTAGCGGTGGATTTTATGATACTGTAGTGAATTCTATTGCAGATTCTCAAATATTCCGTTTTGTATATCCAGAAACCAAAGAAAAATTTCAAACTGTATACTCTGTTTCGAATAGTCATTGTGCACTTTCTATTTCAGATAGTATTGTTATTTTAGTTTTTCCAAAGCCTGAATCTATTCACTCATTCATTGAAGATACTGTTTGTGGAAATGAGGTATTAAATTTAGTAGATTCTAGCAATCAATGGCGCCAACTCATTGTGAATTGGCCAACTCAAAAGGATACAATTCAAGGTTCAGGAGTTTTGAATTTTTCGTCAAAGGCACCAAATAATATATTGATAGAGAAGTTAAGAATACATTTAATTGCAACAAATTTTGAAGGTTGCAAAAGTATAGATTCATTATTTGTGACAATTAAACCTAAGCCTATAGCAGAATTATTTGTAGAAGATTCAATAATTTGTGCCAGTCAACAATCGGTAATTATTAAAGGTAAAAAGCTGAACAACCCCATTGGAACTAAGTGGAGTATTGCTGATGGATTTGAGACCAAATGGGATTCTAATTGGAATAAAAGTTATCATATTCACGGTAATTATGAGGTAAAATTCATAGGTGCTTCAAATTTTGGTTGTACTGATACAACAGTTGTTCATTTTCAAGTAGTTGCCTTGCCTAATGCAGGATTCAACGCAAATTCAGACTCTATATGTAGTAGAAAAGAAACATTGCAATTGACAAATACTGCTAGCAGTTTTAGCGATTCAATAAAAGCAATTTGGTATATAAATGGCATCGGGGATACTACTTTAAATAAAACTGATTTTACGACAATATACAGGAATCCAGGTAATTACAATTTAACCCAATTGGTCTTTACAAATCAGGGTTGTATTGATTCATTTAAAAAGGCAATTACTGTAAAGCAAACACCCATAACAAGTTTCAATTTATCGCAGAGCCTATTATGTGCTGGTGCAGATCTATTTGCCACTTCTGATAGCACAGAAAGTAATGATTGGGGAAAGTGGTCTATTCCATTAATTGGGTTAAATGAAATGGTTTCTGGGGCACTTGGCAAACCTCAATTGCACTTTAGTTCCAGCGCTACAAAATCCCTTAGCGGAACTTATCAAATTCTTTTTGAACTTACAAACAATGTTGGATGTGCCGATACTACTGAAAAATCTGTAGTGATATTCAAAAATCCTACAGCGGACTTTATAGTGCCAAAAGTTTGTCAAAATCAACCTGCTCTTTTCTCTTCAACAAGTAAAAATGGCTCAGCATCTATAAAAGAATGGAAATGGTTAGATAAGTTAACCAATAAATTAACATATGGCGAAATCTTGAATTTCATAACGAGTAGGGCTGATACTTTTGAATTTACCCATACGGTAATAGACACTAATAATTGTATGGATTCTATTTCTAAAATAGCTATAGTAAATCGGACACCAAATCCAAGCATTACTTGGTCACCATTTAAACTTCAGGACCCTACGAATTATCAATATATCTTTACTGCTGAGCCATCAGAAATGCAGAAATATTCATGGGATTTTGAAGGAGCTGGAAAGTATGAAGGCAAAGTGGTATTCCCCACATTCTTGAATGTCAAAGATTCTCTATTCGTCTCTTTAGAAGTAACTTCAAATAATAGTTGTAGTTCCGATACATCTATTTATTTTGAAGTATATGGTTTAACTGGATTTTATTTTCCAAGTGCAATTACCCGAAACAATGATGGCCTAAATGAAGGATTTGGAATTTCTGGACCAGAATTTATTAAGAAGTATTCCTTATTGGTATTTAATAAATGGGGTGAAAAAGTTTTTGAAACTAATAACCCATACGAAATGTGGATACCAGAAAAAGCATTAATTGGCCAGTACGTGTTTTATGCTGAAATTCAAGATTTGTATAATAGAAACAAAAAAGTGAGTGGGACAGTGTTCTTGCTCAGATAGAATTCTTTTATGTAAAAAGTTCAGATTCAATTTCGGGAGTGGAAGTAATAAACAATTCTGGTTTAATTTTATTTAGCACTACCGGTATGGGAATTCTAATTACTGGAAAATTGAACTACAGAATATTACGCCGGGATGTTACTTTATTAGATTTACGACAATTGAAGGAATTAGGCACACATTAAAATGGATAAAAAACCAATGAAAAGTATTTCATTAATTCTTATACAAGCAGCGAGCTTATTTTGTCTATTCTCTTGCAATAAAGAGAAAAAGACAGGCCAGGTTAGATCAACTGACATAATTGGTGAATGGCAAATGGTTTGTAAATTCTATGATACAGACAGTAATGGACTAGATGAAGGAGATTCCAAATATCCAAGTAACCCTCAAGATAGCTTTAATTGGGTATTTCAACCAGACAATAAATTGCAGTTTAAAGAGAAAGGTAAATTGGTATATACTGGTTATTGGTTTCTCACCTGGCCTAATAATGCGGAAGGAGTAAATGAACTATTTTTATATCCTGACCCTGATTTACGGAATTTTGTATATAAAATTCAGATTTACCGACCAGATTATTTGGTGTTTTATTGTAAGCAATTTGAGATAGAATTTGGGGTTTTGAAATATCGTTGGTATGGTTGGGAACTAAAGCGCTAAATATGAATAAATTACTAAATATTTTTATTCTTTTAGGTCTTTGTCTTGTGATGAATAATTGCAAAAAAGGTGATGATGACCCATTTTTGAGTTTTAGAAGCCGGAATAACAGATTAATCGGCAAGTGGACTCAGACACGGTATTTTTATTACGATGGTAAGAAAGCGGGTAGAAATAATTCTGGCGACCCTGAGACAATTTTAATTGAATTGAAATCATCAGGGAAATGGTATGCATTTGCTAACAACTGGGAGAAAGAAACACTTATGGGCAATTGGTCCTGGGCAGACAAAACAGATTTTATTGAAAGTAAAGAAGCAGTGATTTTAGGATTTCAAAATTATGTCCTTTTAACACCCACCTTTCATATTATTGAAGAATTGCGATACAAAAAGATAAGAACAAAATTCTTGTTTGATGGTGATCCTAAACGGTATTACATATATGAATGGGTTAGGAAAGAATAGAATCATTAATTTTATGGCACCTTATCCGCGCCTTCCGGGTTCATTTCATTACCGTCTCGGCACAACCGACACCTAGCCTTCAGTCTTGGGGTGCAAATACATATTCCCATCCTTAGTAAGGAATTTAGGAAATAGAAATAAACAAGCTACTCTAAGTTCAAAAATCAAAGTCAACTACCCTTACTTTAAATAGGCAGTTATCAAAAATTGCAGCGTTTATTTTATAAAAGTCAATAGGAAATACATGCAAAAAATGGTGGTAAATTAACCTCCAGCATAATGTCAAAATTGCACTTTATTGTATTCTAAAAGATAATGAATTTGGTAAATATAAAGCTGTTACAGAAAATACTTAGGTGGATTGGTTGATTTTACCCAAAACCGCTATTACCTAAATTATGTGTCTAAATAAATGATTTTCCACATCCTAAAATGCGGAATTCCTACCTCTTCAAATCGTTCACCTTCTATTGTATAATTCATACTTAAATAAAAGGGCACGGCGGTTTCTCTTGCATGCAATTCTATTTTTGGGTACCCGTTTTCTAAAGCATAATTCTCGGCATATTGTGCCAATGCCTTGCCGATTCCCTTTTGCTGGTGATGCTCATCTACCGCTACTTGCCGCATTTTTAAAATGTTACTGTCAATTGGCTTTAACAGCATACAACCCACCACCAATGCCCCTTGCGAATATACCAAATGGATTTCATTGCCTTCATTCAGCAAATCATCTTTTTCAAAAACCAATCCCAAGGGTTTTCTTAAAACCTCATAACGCAAACCAATACTTTGTATTTGCAGTGCAGAACCAAATGGAGCAATGCTTACCACAACTCTGGCGATGCTTGTTTTTCTTGGGCCTCGCAAACACTCAATGCCACCATATTTACAATTTCCCTAACGGTACTGGTATGGTGCAGAATATGTACTGTTTTTTCAAAACCCAGTAACACCGGACCAATAATATCAACAATGCCCATGCCCCGCATGAGTTGGAATGCCGCATTGCCGCTATTTAAGCCAGGGAACACCAATACATTGGCCCTGTCTGCACCCAATTTGTTAAAGGGATATTGTTTCATTCTGCTATCGCCATCTAAGGCATAAGTGGTTTGCATTTCGCCATCCACTATAATTTCAGGATGGTTTTGGTGCAACAATTCTACCGCTTTCCGCATTTGAATGGGTGCGGGTCCCCTGCTGCTGCCAAAATTGGAATAGGTTACCAAGGCTATGCGGGGTTCTATTTGAAATTTCTTTACCCTATGGTTCACTTTCAACACCAAATCCACCAGTTCTTCTGGTTTGTAATCAATATTTACAGTGGTGTCTGCCAAAAACAAGGGACCATTTTTGGTCATTACAATGTGCATTCCTGATACCCTTTTTGCAAAACCCGTAACAGCGATGGTTTCTAGTGCTGGTTTGAGGGCAATGGGATAATTGCGCGTGAGTCCGGAGATAAATGCATCTGCCATTCCCGCTTCCACCATCATAGCGCCAAAGTAGTTGCGGTTGCGCATTTGCTTGGCCGCTTCAAAATGGGTCAATCCATGGCGCTTGCGCTTTTCAAAAAGCATATTGCCAAATTTTTGGCAGAGTTCATTTTCTTTAAAGGGATCAATAATTTCTACACCGGGCAGTTCAATATTGTTCTCCTCCATCATTTGGCGAATGGTTTCCTCGTTACCTAGTAAAATAGGGTTGGCAATTTTCTCATTCATGCTGGTTTGCGCTGCCCTGAGTATTTTCACATCATTGGCCTCGGCAAACACCACACGCTTGGGTGCCTTGCGCGCTTTTTGAACCAAGCGGTTTACAAAATCATTGTCAATTCCCAAGCGGCGGCGCAATGAGTTTTTGTATTCTTCCCAATTCGCAATTGGCATGCGAGCCACTCCACTATCCATAGCAGCTTTTGCCACTGCAGGCGCCACGGTGGTCAACAACCTTGGGTCCATGGGTTTGGGAATAATATAATTGCGGCCAAAAGAAAGGTCGTAATCGTTATACGCCATCATTACCACCTCTGGCACAGGTTCTAGCGCCAGGTCGGCAATAGCCCTAACTGCTGCCAGCTTCATTTCCTCATTTATAGAAGTGGCGCGCACATCTAAGGCACCTCTAAAAATAAATGGAAAACCCAGTACATTGTTTACCTGATTGGGATGGTCGCTTCTGCCAGTTGCTACCAATACATCTTCCCTAGTGGCTACTGCCAAATTGTAATCGATTTCAGGATCCGGATTGGCCATCGCAAATACAATAGGGTCTTTGGCCATACTCTTAATCATGTCTGGTGTAAGAATATTGCCCTTGGACAAACCTACAAATACATCGGCATTCACCATGGCTTCTTCCAATGTCCTCGAGGCACTGTTGCCTGCAAATTGCGCCTTGTATTTGTCCAAATCCGTTCTGCCAGAATGGATAACCCCTTTGCTATCCAGCATGGTAATGTTTTCAATTCTTGCACCCAAACTCACAAACAGTTTGGTACAGGCAATGGCCGATGCTCCAGCGCCATTTACCACAAGTCTTACCTCTTCAATTTTTTTATTTACAATCCGCAATGCATTGATTAAGCCAGCACCGCTAATGATAGCGGTACCATGCTGGTCGTCGTGCATAATGGGAATGTTCAGTTCTGCTTTTAGGCGTTCTTCTATTTCAAAACTCTCGGGTGCTTTAATGTCTTCAAGATTAATGCCACCAAATGTGGGTTCCATGGCTTTTACTGTGCGCACAAATTCATCTACATTCTTGCAATTCAATTCAATATCAAAAACATCAATATCTGCAAAAATCTTGAACAGCACGGCTTTGCCTTCCATCACCGGCTTGGATGCTTCTGGCCCTATATCTCCAAGTCCCAATACCGCTGTACCATTGCTTATTACCGCTACCAAATTGCCTTTAGCGGTGTATTTGTAAACATCATCTACATTTTCAGCAATTTTGAGGCAAGGCTCTGCCACCCCTGGACTGTAGGCCAATGCCAAATCCAATTGGGTTTGGGTGGGTTTGGTGGTAATTACTTCTATTTTCCCAGGCCTTCCATCGGCATGATAACTCAACGCATCTAGAAACTTGTTGTCGGACATAAATCTGTTGCAAATATAGGTTTACACAGAAACATACTTAGATAAAGAAACCCACCTAGGTGAATAAAATAATATTACATTTTTTTACTTTTTGCGTTTACCTATTTAAATGCTTCGGTATTACCTGTCAAATGCGCTTGAACTTTTTTATGAAACAACAATTACTCATTCCCGGTATTGCGGCTGCAGTGGCTTTTTGCAGCACACCCACACTTACCAATGCCAACCAGCATTCAGAACCCGAAGTAAAAGCCTATGCATTGGATAGCAATGGCAAAATTTTGGACAGCACTGTGGTGGATGCTTTTGGCAACTATGCATTTAATAAATTGCCCAAAGGCAGTTACCTTTTTACCTTGAAAAAAAGGGGGTATGAAAATATTGATATCCAAGGAGTAGAACACCTAGGAAGCAGCATAAATTACCATGCGAATTTAGAATGGCAGTACGATTATGTTCAGCTGCACACCGAATTGTTATACGATTCATTGCGTAGCAAAGAAGTTTCAATCATACCAAGAACCATAGTGCTACATGACGGGGTAGCCGTAGCCGAAAGGGGTTCACGAGCTGATGGCAATGCCACATTTATTGATGGTCAGAGGCTAATCGGTGCTGGTAGGGCTGAGTCCCTAGTAAAAACCAATCCCGCTGCCGTTACAACTGCCACAGGCATATCCGTGCGCGGCACTAGAACTGATGCCTCAGTAACTTATATGGAATCTGAACGCGTGGAGGTTTCTAGCCGCAGCTCTGGCGATGTTTCTGATGGATACGTGAGCAAGTCAGCCAGTTACGATGAACCCATGGTGGCAAGAAAATCCCCAATTGGCACTATTCCCATGGAAAAATCTGGACAAATTACTGCGGGTGTTTGGCGCGATTTGGACAACTGGAACAAGTGGATAGAAACCAATAAAGAAAGCACCATTAGCGATTACCAAAAAACTTGGGGCTTTTATCATAAAAACCGCTTTAGTGCTGTGTTTAACGACAGCAAAGGAAATCCGGTTATTGGCGAAAAAGTGATACTTAAAGATGGGGCCGGAAATATTGCCTGGACCGCTGTTACCGACAATACAGGCAAAGCAGAATTCTGGGCTGACTTAAATGGCACTGTTTACTCCAACGAAACCCAAGAGTACAAAGTGAGTATTGGTGCATCAGAACGCAGGTATGATTTTAAAATAAAACCTTATAACGGTGGAGCTGAAATCATCAATTTGCCCATAGAATACAAAACAAAACCCATCGCAGAAATCGCATTTGTGGTAGACGCAACAGGCTCTATGGGCGACGAAATCCGCTACCTACAGGCCGAATTATTGGATGTAATTGGCAAGGTAAAATCCACCAACAAATGTTTGGATGTGCGCGTGGGTTCTGTTTTCTACCGTGACAATGGCGATGAATACCTTACCCGCAAATCGGACTTTTCTACTAGCCCAGTAAATGTTGTAGATTTTATTTACCAGCAATCGGCCAATGGCGGTGGAGATTTTCCAGAAGCTGTTGATGCTGCATTGGAAACCACAATTGACAGTTTAAGTTGGAGTGAAAAAGCCGTTTCTAAAATCTTATTTTTGGTATTGGATGCACCCCCACATGACGATGCTGCAAGTAAAGAAAAAATGAGAAAATATGCAGCAGCTGCTGCATCAAAAGGAATAAAAATCATTCCAATTACTGCCAGTGGCATTAACCAAAGTACTGAATTTTTAATGAAATATTTGGCCATCACCACCAACGGTACTTATGTGTACATTACCGACCACAGTGGCATTGGAGGCGTGCATTCAAAACCTACAGGGGTTAAAGAAAATGTGCAATATTTAAATGACCTAATGGTGGATATTATTACAGAAAATACAGCTTGGAAAGGCTGCACAGATACCACCCAAAATACACAAACAGGTACCGTGGAAATTGTGAGCAATGGCCAATGGCAGGCGCAGTTCTACCCCAACCCGTCTATTGACCATATTGTTGTAAAAAGCAATATTATTCCCGACGAAATTGGACTCTATAATTTAAGTGGAGCCGAGGTATATAAAACCACACAAACTGCAGAAAAAACCCGCATAGAAACTGCCAATTTCCCCACTGGTATTTACATTGTAAAATGCAGAAAAGGCAGCGAACAAATCAGCTGTAGAATGCTGGTAATGCATTAAAAAATAAAAACCGTTTCATTTCTGTTTTTCTAACCCCTTGTTGTGACCGCAGCAGGGGGTTTTTACTTATTTACATCCTTTTGGTTATTCCTATTCGGATATTATATTTGCTTTTAAATCGCATTCAATATTAGTTTAAAATGCCATTTAAAAAGACCCACATCCTCTAAAATAATATCCATGTTTTTTAACAAATCATTTGCCATTAAAACCAGTATTTTCATCTCCATTTCCGTATTGGTTTTTCATTTTTTGGTTTTATTGGGGGTAATTCCAGAAACCATTGTTTGGGGTGGAAATATTGAAACCAAAAGTCAACTCTACATTATGGAGTCCGTTTCCATTCTTATTAATTTATTTATGCTATTTATTTTGCTCATGAAAGGGAATTATATAAAACAGTAC
>JADYZD010000234.1 GCA_020853295.1 Bacteroidia bacterium
TTAAGTCAATACAAACAAAAAGTTTCGATTCAAAAATCCATTGTAAAAACAGCATTATGTCGCTTGCAAGACAACCGCCCATTGTGCGAAGATTTTTATAAATTAAAAGCATTAAAGGTAGAAAAAATTGCAGTATGCGGAGATATTGTACTCGATGGGTTGGCCGATACCACTGAAGTTGCGGCAGCCATTTATTACAATATAGCCAATTTTTTATCGCCAAAAGTATATTTCTATAGCCTAGAAGAAATGCAGGCCAAAAATGCAGCAGGCGAAAACCGTTTATTAAGCAATGACGAAATCTTTAACGGGCCAGCTTTGCAACATGGATTTGTAGATGATGCCGAACTTGACAACTCAGACCAAGCCTGTAGTATAAAAGCCAGTGACCTTATCCAGCTGATTATGGATACAGAGGTAAATGGTACCAAACCAGTTAAAGCAGTTCGCGGATTGCAATTGGCCAATTTTCCGGAAGACAACGATGATAGTATTTCTGAAAAAATAGTAAAGTGGTGCTTGGAATTGGCTATTGATAAGTTTTATGTTCCCCGATTGTCAGTAGAAAAATCAAACTTTACTTTTTATAAAGAGAATTTGCCTTTTTCAGTAGATACGGATGAAGTAAATGCACAGATTGATGAACTTATTGCCCAAGAACGCAAACGTTACCCCATCAATCCAGTATTGGACATATCTATTCCTCAGGGCTCTTGGAGAGAGGTAACCGACTTCACTTCTATACAAGAAGATTTACCGATGACATATGGGGTAGGCAGTGCTGGAATTCCCAACTTGCCTAGTGATTATGAAGCACGCACGGAAAGAATTGCAGAGGCTGCACAACTCAAAGAATTCTTGAGTTTTTTCGATCAATTGTTTTACAATTATCTACAACAATTGGACGGAATGAAATCGCTATTTAGTTTGAATGAAGGCACAAACGAATGGGGCGATTTATTGATGAATAAAACCTATTTCACCAAGCCGTTGGTGGGTAAACGTGCAAATGAATTTAATGCAGATCCTGCAGATGATGAATCTGATGATGTGATGAATATTTTTGTTCAACCTGATATTGTACCAGATGCATCTTCATTGGAGATTTTTACATCAAAATATGATTCATTGGACCATAAAATTGCCAACATTGCCGAAACAGAGGAATCCTTTGTAATGCGCAAAAATCGGTTTTTGGACCACCTTTTGGCTAGATTTTGTGAACAATTTTCTGATTATGCACTGCTGCAATACAGCATGGATGGTGCCAAAGCAGGAAAAGAACTCATTAGTGATAAACTGGCTTTTTTAAATGCCTATCCCCGCATCAGTGCATTCCGGGGTACTGCATTTAATTATACCAAAGCCTTGCCTTGGCATATTCAAAATGCATCAGGTTTTGAAGACCGCTGTGCGCTTTTGATGGGTATGGATACAGTAAGCCCACAAAAATTGCTTTTTTCTAAGAATTTTAAAATCACAGAAACTGCTGGGAAATGGGATTTTTTACTTCAAATTACCAGCAAACTTTTGGTCAATATTGAGGCATTGGATTCAAAAATTGACTTGTTACAATTGATAGAAAATGTAGTAGCAGCAGGTGTACTATCTTCTAATTATTCATTAAAATCCACTGCACCTGGCAAATACAAAGTGCTTTTAAATAGTGTTAATTGTAAATTTAATCCTATTGCCCAAAGCTTTAAAACCGACCTTACCTTAATTCAAGCCAAGGATGTAATTGCTAAAAGCATCAAAGGTTTAAAAGCAGAATTAATTGAACAATTTACCGCGAATCGAAAAAATTTAACACCGCCTTTGTTTGATTATTTTAAAATAGTCAACCATACAGTGGATGCAACCACTACCCCACATTTGCACACAATTGAATATATCCTTTACGACCGTCCAACCTACCTCACAGGAGAGATTCAATTGCTCACAGGTACTATAGAAGGTGCTGAAATTGAAGGAAAAAATGCAGAAGATACCAAATTAATTACTGCATATAATCTTTTATGGAAAGTGGTACGTTATGCTTCCGATGCTGATTGTTATCGCTTCAATCCGGCTACTGCCATAAATTATCCAGCATCATACCACTTTGAAATATTTGATGAATACGACAATGTTCTGGGTAGTGATAAGAAACACAATTACAATTATCAACTTTCTCAGATTATCAAAAATGCAATTGCACCATCAATAACTGTTGAAAATTCCGTCACAAATAGCGGCAATTACACAGTAAACAATGCCGTTGCAGATGGGCCTTATATTCGGATTCATGTTAACGAAACCATACCGTCTATTGCGGCTGATGGAAATGCAATTTTCAAACACAAATTGCAATGCACTGTAGATGCGGATAAACGCAAATTAACCATTACTGGCCTAGATTTATCAGCTGCTTTAAGAACTGGTGATTCAATAAATATTTATAACGGATCCGAATATGTTCAAACTGTTGAAATACGCAAAATATATTTTAATTCCAATACAGTAATAATTAGCAATGAGGCCATAGAAAAAAACACATCCGCCAATATTTCATATGAGAAATCTTTTGAAATCAAACAGATTTCTGGCCATATATTTATTGTAAAAGGGGGTATGGAATTGTTGGCTATTGCAGATATGGTCGATTTCATGCAAGAAAAGTTTATTCAAAAAGAAGGCATTCATTTAATTGAGCATGTGTTATTGCGCCCAAAAGTGATTCACCAAGATGCTTTTTTTAATATTAAAACCGACGATGACTGTGAGGATTGCAAAATATCCGATGTATACAGCTTTACCATGTCGGTAGTACTACCCTATTGGCCCGATCGCTTTTTGGACCTTAATTTTAGGGCGATGATAGAAAAAACTATTCGCCGAGAAGCACCTGCACATTTGGCATTAAATATTTGCTGGGTAAGTCCAATACAAATGATGCAATTTGAAACTGCTTATAAAGAGTGGCTCATTGCTATTAATACCTTTAAAGAGGACTCTGCAGAAAGAATTAGTGCATTGGCCAATTTCATAGATATTATTAAGAAACTACGCACTGTATACCCATCTGGCCGACTGCATGATTGCAAAGAAAATGAAATCACAAAAAATCCTGTAATATTAAATCTAACCCAACTAGGCACCTTTTAAACAACTAAAAAATGGAAATTATCAATACACTTCCGGTATTTGAAAACAGCCAGGTATTAACCGCCTCGCAGCTCAATTCCATGCGCGATTACTTGCAGCAACAAAACAACATCACACGTGTTGGCCTAATTGGGCGCGGCATAGTTTGCGGACTAGAGGCCACAAAAATTGGCAACACTTATAAAATAAGCGCCGGCATTGGGGTTTCTTCCTGGGGCTTTTTATTTTGTGTAGATGATTGTGAATTAACCCATTTTAAAGAATATAAAATTCCCGACAATACCGATTATTTTCCCTTTCAGGATGATACTGGGAAACAGAATACTCCCTTATGGGAACTGCTTCCTTCCTCAGCCAATGGCAATACTGGTGTTTCATCACTGAGTGATTTTGATGGAAATTTAAACGAATATGTAGTGTTGTTGTATATGGAAGAATACAACAAAGATTTACAAAGTTGCCTGGGTAAAAGTTGCGATGAATTGGGCATAGACCGTACCTATACTATCCGCAAATTGCTCATTAAAAAAACCGATTTAGACCTAGTAAATGCAGAAACGAATAACAAAGGGGGGTATTTATACGAGGGCTTATTTGATGCCAAAGAATTGCATTTAATGCAGCCCATATTAAATGCACAAACCAGCAGTAATTATCACATGCTGGTAATTGCATACCTTACACCTGTTGCCATTATTACCAAGCCCTTATTTGAAAATCTGGATATTATTTACCAAGCCATTTATCCGATACTCAAAAATAAATTCCCCAATTCTCCCATTTCTGATTTGTACAATTTATGGAATGATACATTAATACAATATACCGAAAAATTCATGTCGGGTGAAGCTATTGGTTTTCAATATTTATACGACCGTGCTGCCGATGCTGTAAAATCACTCAATGAACTTGCCTGTGCTGCCATGCACCTAAACAGCCAGTGCAAATTTAATTCTAATGCATTTCCCATGCATTTAATGTTGGGCAAAATCTCCTGTCCTCCAGATAAATACCGCCAAGAATTTGTGTATTCACCATTATTTAATGAACAAAAAGACTGGACACAAAAGGTGGTAAAACTATTTACAAGAACAGCTGAAATTATTGCCAACTTCATTGGGCAAGATGATTCTTTAGGAAAAGAATTTGGTATTGCTGCAACACCCAGTATGGAAAAATGGCAAAATCTAGGTAAGAGCTCAATTCCTTTCTACTACAAACCAGAAACCATGGATGAAAATTGGGATGAGAATAAATGCGGCGTGTGTTATACCAAAGGCAATAGCATCCTCTCCTATTACAAACAAAAAGAAGGTGGGAGCAACATAGGTTTTGAAACCACTCCGTGGTACTTCAACACCCAGAAATACAATTTTATTCGAATTGAGGGCCAACAAGGATTTGAAGTTGGTTTAGCAATTGAAAAATTGAAAGGAATTGCCAAAAGATTTAATATTCCCTTTTCATCCAGTTATGCATTTTTAGGTCAATCTACCCCAAAAGGAAAATACGGAGATAATGACTGCTGTTATCCTGATTTGGATGTAAAATATTTGCCTTGGCGGAATAAATTTTTATTTTATGTGCGCAACATTTTAAACACAACCAAACAGCTGGAAACCGTATTTGAAAATTTCTCTACTGCCTTTGGCAGCACCCAAAAAGCAAATTCCTATTACTATGCACCAGAGGCAGCAGCTGCGGCTCCTAATGCTTCTGATGGCAATGTGGTAATGGAAAAAGCAGCATACAACAATAGCGATAGTGGAATGCTCAAAGGTTTTGATAAAGTGATGTTTAACATGGCAGCATTTCAGGAAAACTTTGAATTAGCGAGTGCCAAAAATGTAAATATTTCACCGAAAAACAAAAGCAAAATAATCAAATCAAAAGTATCCGCTTCTACTGCGGGCAGCAAAGCATCTACTGATAGTCCATTGGAAACTTTATTGGGCTGGATTACCGATTTTAACGACTGCCTAGAAGGCATGGAAAAGGTTTTGCCTACAAGCTTTTGTAGGTATGACCATACTGCATTTACAGAACAATACAAATGCACAATGAACAAATGGATTGCGCTTATCAAACTCTTTAGGGATATGATCAATAGACAGCGTGACCCTGCTATGGTTCAAAATTTAGTAAACCTAGTATTGTTGTACAAAGGAATTGCATTTTTTAAAGATGTACTTTTCATTGATATAGATACTATTGCTGAAATGAAAGCACGTCGTTTACAACAAGTTGAAAAAACAAAGATATTCAGCAATGTCGTTCGAAAAAACCCAGGAATAGAACACTTGGCCGGTGTATATCGCAACGACCAGCTAGTGTTGTTAACCTATACCCCACCGCTAAAAGAAACAAAAAAAGATATTGATGTATCATTATTGGAAATGCTCAAAAAATCAGCTGACAAAAATGAAACCACAGAGAAATTCGTAGATATTGTTTTACAATATATAAAAGAATTTGATTCCAAAAATTTGTCAAAATTAGAAGGCAGGGTAATTGCTGATTTTGCCATTCACAATGATTATTGTTGTGAATGTGAAGCCGACGTTGACTCATATAGTGAACTTGCGCCCCAAGCATTTCCTAAAGCATATGCCATAAATCTTGAACAGGGCAAAGAGGTATTTAGCACCATTTTTAAACCCGTAAACGTATTTTACCACCCAGAAAGATACCATATTGCAGTTAACTCTAGAGCCAATTATTCAGAGGCCGAAGTCATCACCCAAGATTACCAGCCTATAGACGGACTTGAAAGGGAAATAGTTAAATACACCGTTAGCCAAGAAGATTTAAACAAAAGTCCAAACAACCGCACCAAACTGATATTATTTGATGAAATCGAATACGAAATTCAAGACAGAGAAAATGATTTTGAAGTATTAGATTCAGGTATCATTAATGTATTTTTATACCGAAATAAAGTGGCTGAATTGCCGACTTTTAGTGCAAATGGCCGCTTGGTTTCAGATAAGAAAGATCCAATTACTTTTTATGCCATTTCGCTTCAAGACGCGAAAACTGGCGATAATATTTCTGAAACTACCATTCAGAGTGCACAGGGCATTTTTACCATCCCTGATTTGGAGCCTGGAGATTATACAGTTAGTTTTTCCGTTCCAGGATTCAACAACATGGATGTGCCCCTTTCCATTAAAGATCAAGATGAAGACATGGGCGATATCGTATTTAGACGCGGTTAATGACTACCCACCACGTCCATAGCAGCAAATTCAACATATCTGTTGTCGACACGGCACAGGCCCTTCAAGCACGTCAAAAAATTAAAGAATTTGTGCAGTACGAACTGGAACCTATTTTCGAATCCGTTTTTGATATCTTACCCGAAACCCAAACCCTACATATTCCCAAATTGGAAATAAACTTGGGAAATATTGATTTAAATAATCTCGAAAATATATTAAAAACAAAGCTCAACGAGAAATTAATGGAATCCCTGCTGTTGCTTTTAAAACAACAAGCGGAATTGGGCGTTGCTGGGATGAATAAATCAGTATCCGATACCGAAATTTCTGTACAAAACGGACGCAGCTTGTATGCCGATCCAAGTGGCAAAATAGTGGCAGATTCATTTGAAGGTTTTTCCGACCCCAACACCCTCCTTATCCATTATCTAGAGCATGGCCGTCTGCCTTGGTATACTTCTGAGGCAGGTATTGTAGCATTCAACAACCATATTGGCGAAATTAAAACCCAGTATTCAATATTTATTCAATATTTGAATACATACTCCCCTGAAAGTGTTGAATACATGCGTATTTTGAACCTCATTAGCAACCGTACCTGGCTACAATGGCTACACTTTGAACCCACTGAAATTGATGATTTTTTTGCGTTTTTCCGCACCCATTTTAATTCAATTGAAAAGTTTAAAATACAGGATTCCCAAAAAGTGATTCAAGAGCTGGAACAACGCATACAGCGCATTACAAAGAATCTGATTTTGCAAAACAATCCCCCTCCAGTCATCCGAACCTGGAAAGATTTTTTTACTCATATTTCAACGCAAAAATCTGCAGAATTTCAGCAAATAGAAAAATCAATTCATCTTCTATCTGCCATAAACTTTAGCAGCGAAATCCACAATAATAAATGGGTGGAAGCCTTGATAGAACTAACAAAAATTAAAAAAGCAAAAACTTCTCCAAAGGACACCGAAGTCAACACCACCAAAGCCCAAGAAAACACTGTTCCACCCGATAAAAAAGCATTTAAAGCACCTAAATATAGACAAGAAAACGAGTCGTTCTTGATAGACGATGCGGGTATTATTTTGCTATGGCCATTCTTGAGCCAGCTGTTTGCTCACCTGCTTTGGTTCAACAAAGAGACAGGTGAATTTACAGATGAAAATGCGCAAAATAAAGCTAGTGTATTTTTGCATTATTTGGCAAACAATACGCTGCCTGAAACTGAAAACAAATTGGTTCTTTGCAAAATAATTTGCGGAATTGATATTGATGCGCCGTTAAACTTGGATTATACTTTCAATGCAGAAGAAATCGAAACTGGCAACGAATTGCTCACTGCGGCAGCAAAGCATTGGACTGCATTGAGAACTGAATCGGCAGAAGCCTTGCAAAATGAGTTCTTTTTTCGCAAGGGAATATTAAAATTCACAGACCCCAATTGGTCTTTAACCATAGAACGAAAAAGTATTGATATACTTATTGACCGGCTCCCTTGGAGCATTTCAAATATTAAATTGCCATGGAACTCGTATATACTAAACACAACCTGGTAGAACAAAATTTGCTTTCTACGAATGCAGATGACATTTCAAATGAATTGGATTGGTTTGAATCTGTGCTACAGATGCGTTCGGCAATCAATGCTGGAAGCGCGTCTCCCAATGCCAATATTTTCACACTTACGCCACCAGATTTATCAAAAAGAAAATCTTCTTTTGCCCAATTTATTAAAGAACATGACCTAAAATTCGAAGACCGTTTTCTTTTGTTTATGTCTATGGTACCGCAGATAAAGCCTGAGTGTTTGGACATTTTTCTCGTACAAAATCAACGAACAGGTCAGATTTACACCGAATTCGGAGGCCGCCGTGGCAAAATATTCAATGGTTTTTTACCCACAGCAGAAACATTTTTATTTGTACTTGCTGGTGGAAATTTGCAAAAACGATTTGAATTATTGCAAATTTTTGATGCGCGGCATCCACTTTTTTCATTAAATATTTTGGATGCTGATGTACCCGAACCCGGCGATCCTATTACCAGTTTGCCCTTACAAATAAACAAAAATTGGTTTGAATTATTTACCACAGGTGAAGAATCTACGCCAAGATTTAACAATGAATTTCCAGCACAAAAATTATCTACTTTATTGCAGTGGGAAGATTTGATATTGCCCTCACAAACCAGCGAACAACTCAACCAAATAGAAACTTGGTTACAACACCATACAGTATTGATGGAGGAATGGGGCATGCGCGGTCGGTTAAAACCAGGATTCAGGGCACTTTTTCATGGCTTACCTGGCACAGGTAAATCATTGGCAGCTACATTACTGGGAAACCGTTTTGGGAAATCGGTTTACCGCATAGATTTATCAAAAGTAGTTTCGAAATACATAGGTGAAACCGAAAAAAACCTAGCCAAAGTTTTTGACCGTGCTGAAAACCGCGGTTGGATTCTATTTTTTGATGAGGCCGATGCCCTGTTTGGAAAACGCACCCAGGTTTCGAGTTCAAATGACAAATACGCCAACCAAGAAACTTCGTTTCTATTGCAACGGGTTGAGGATTATAACGGGCTTGTAATTCTGGCCTCCAACTTTAAACACAATATGGATGACGCATTTATAAGGCGTTTTCAAAGCGTTGTTGATTTTTCATTACCAGGACCAGCAGAACGATTGTTAATTTGGGAAAAAGGCTTTTCAGAAAAAGCAGTTTTAGAAGACAAAATGGATTTAAAAGAGATTGCAGTGAGACATGAAATCAGTGGTGGGGTAATTATGAATGTAATCCAATACAGTTCATTACAGGCCCTGAAACGTGGGGATGGAATTATTCGAAACCGCGACATTATTAATGGAATTAAGTTTGAACTGCGTAAAAGTGGCAGAACCTTGTGAGTAAAAATATGAGGTAAAAATAAAATCTATTGATTTAATTTGATAAAAGCGAATCTATAAACTGACACAACCATTTGACCCCCGTTAAAACCAATAACGCCGATTCCAAATCTCAATCCTTGAGAATACAGCCCAAACTCACAGTTGGGGCTGCCAATTCGCCCGAGGAAAAGGAAGCAGATATGGTGGCCGAAAAGGTAATGCGCATGCCTTCTTCGGCCGGTTTTGGGGGTATGGCGGGCAATCCCAATCAATTGGAGAATATGAAGGTGGGCGAATCGGGAGGAACAGGCGCTGCACAGCGACTGGCCAGGAAGGTTCACAAACCCAAAATTGAGAGAAAATGTGCCAGTTGCGGGGGCAATCAAGAAAAAAGGCCTCAAATACAACGCAAAAGTCAAGAGGTAAAAATTCAGAAACAATGTGCCCGTTGCGCACAAGAAGAGAAAAAAATACAACGCATATCTTCTAAAAGCCCGCCGGCACAGGGAGACAAAAGTGAAAATACTCAAGATTCAAATGCAAATACTTCGGAAGGACATTCTGGAGGTGGCACTGTATTGACCGGTGCTATTCAGCGCAAATGTGAATCCTGCGAGAATAAGAATAATGACACCCTAGGCCACACTGAGAACACAAATATTTTAGTACAGCGCACTAGCCATGCGGGCGCTGAAGAAAGCCAAGCATCTGCTGAAATTAGTGATGCTATTGTAAAAACCAATGGTGGAGGGAAATCCTTACCTACCGCTATACATCAAGACTTAGGAAATAAAATTGGGGCTGATTTTTCTCAAGTAAAAATACATGAGGGAAGTGATGCAGCTCAGCTCAGCAATAAATTAGGTGCCAGGGCTTTTACCACTGGCAATAATATTTACTTTAACACCGGAGAATACAATCCAGAATCCGCAACAGGCAAGCAATTACTGGCCCATGAACTTACCCATGTTGTGCAGCAAGGTGCCGCCGGACCTTCGGTACAGCGCAAATCAGATGAAACCATCATCCAACGGAATGCATTTACCAATGCTGCTTCAGCAGTATGGGACCATACAGGAGGTGCATTGGTCAACGCAGGAGAATCGGCAATTGAAACAGGTGTAGAGCTTGCTGGCGATGCCACTGAATGGGCAGGTGAACAAATGGAATCTGTCGTTAATTCTCTAGCTCCTGGACTCTTAGAATTTTTGAGGGGGGATATCATTGAAAACGTACGCCAAAAAATTATCACTGGTGTAGATTCTATAACCGGTGGATTGTTTAGCGCAATTGAGACACAGGGATTTGCTGAGGTGATTGGTGATTTGCTTAGTGCTGGCTTTAGCTCAGCTACAGGTGCTATGGCAGAGAACTGTGCAGCCATTGCCAATGCAGCCCGCAAACTTTGGGATTTTATAAAAACATTAACTGGCCCTGCATTGCAAAGATTTAGGGCTTTCTTAAGCAATATTAGCAATTTCCTTTCTGGTATCTGGAATGATTATGCACTGCCTGCCTGGGATGCCATTAAGAAATTCGCTGGTGATGCCTGGGACTGGGTTGTTGAAAAGGCAAACTGGTTATGGGATCTTACTGCCCCAATCCGCAATACAGCAGAAAGAGCCTGGAACTGGATAAAAGAGATGTTTGGGATTGCATGGGGCAGTGCCACATCTGCTTTTGATTGGTTAAAAGCCAAAGCTATAGCAGCCTGGAATCGCGTAAATGCCCTAATTCAGCCCTATTTAGGCCCTCTAAAAGTAATTGCCGCTATACTGGTATTGCTTAGCCCTGCTGGCCCGTTTGTGGTAGCATATGTGGCACTGCCGCATGTTTGGAATGCCATTAAATGGGTGGCTGAGAATTTTAATACACATGTAATTTTAAGGGTCAAACAATTCTTCCACGACGAGGTGTTGCCTATACTTCAAAGTGGGATGAATATGGTAAGTGGTATGATTAACTCTGCCATCACTTGGCTCAGCAGTATCTTTACAATGCTGGGTGTCCAAATTACCCGGATGCTGGGTATGGTGCGGCAACTTCGATTGTTCCAATTAATCAGTTCCGGGATTACCCGCATTTGCAATGGCATTCAAACTGGGGTAAGGTATGTTACCTTAACAGCAAATAACTTACGAACTAAAGTTTCAACGTTTGTTACCAATGTATGGCGCAAACTGGCGCCCTTCCGTGAATTCCTAAGGCAGATTATATTATTGTCCACCATAGGTCCATATGCCATATTTGATGATGGTGTTTGGGGAAGCATTACCTATATCGTAAATCTGGCAGGGACGATTCCGTGCATTAAAGAAATTACGGAATTGCTCAATTTCCAAGGTTGGATTCGCCATATTGGAAATATGCGTACCCAATTATTTGATTTATGGCACCTGATTACCCATCCTGATTTAATCGAAGAAAGGGCTAGAAATTTCCTTGAACCTTTCATGCAAAATGTGGGCGGTGAATCAGAAACCCGACTTAGGGCAGCATTGGGTCGTTTTGGTATAACAAGTGCACGGCATATTGCAGGTATTCTTAAATACCTCAATCAATCCATAGCCCATTTAATGGCAAATTGGTGGGAGGAAATAAAGAAAATGGTTTGGTTCCTTATTTGGCCATTTGGTGAAGGAAGTCCGTTATATGAAGATGGAGCAAAACTTTGGAATTTGGTACCTCAAATGTGGAATGACTTGTGGGCCGGCAATTTCAGAGGGGTTCGAGATGGTTTATTAGAATGGTGGCAAGCAGCCAATATGGTGGTAGGCTTATTTGCTGGATGGGCTGCAATAGGTGGCGCACTAGTTGGCGCCATTCTAGGTGCCATTTTTGGAATGGGTGGCGGCGCAATTCCTGGTGCTGGGGCTGGCTTTGAGATTGGTGTTATGTTGGGAGAAGGTGTAATGGTTTCCATGCTTGCAGCTGAAACCAGTATTATCGCAGTATCTATTTACGATCTAATAACGGTAAGTGGTGAAAGTCCAAGAGGTCCGCCACCTGCAGCAGAGGCCGCACCAGAAGCACCAGCAGAAAGACGCGTTGAAGGTGCAGGATCGAGTGGTGTAGCCCCGCCATTACATAGTGGCGATATACGAACAGAGGCAGATATTATTGAGTATGCATACCAGCGAATTGCAAACAGTGCCATATCACTTGGTATTATGGGTGCATTGTTCCTTTTGGGTGCTATTGGAGGCGAAATTGCTGGTGCGCTATGCAGTGGCTTTAAGGCTGTGGGTGAAGCTTTGGCAGAAAGATTTCCAAATGTAGCCAGGGCTGTAGCAGAATTGGGCGAGTCTGTTAAAACCAGTCGATTGGGAGAAGCTGCTACTGAATTTGGAGAAGGTAGAACCAGTGTTCGAAATGCATGGGATGATTTTAGGGGTCGTGGACCTGAAAATCGTGGTCCACCAGGTGAAAGAACAACAGAATCGGAACGCCCACCAACAACGGAGCCTGAAACTACCCGTCCACCAGAAAGAACTGGCCCTGAGGGCGAAAGGCCGGGAGAAACCCGACCAGGTGGAGAACGCCCATCGGCACCGGATGGCAGTGCAGTAATGGATGAAGTGCGCTGTCCAAATGGTCACCGTGCATCAATAAGAGAAGATGGTCGAATCATAGTTTGCGCTTCTCCTTGTGAACCAATTAGGACCAAATATTCAGCTGAACTAGAGGCCAATCGTGCATTCGACAGATCAATATCGTCGTTGGAATCCCGCTTTGACGACCTATCCAACCGCAGGGCAACAATGGAACCAGCGGAATACACCCGACAGTTGCAAGCACTAGAAGCGGAATTACGTGGAATGGAGGGCGCACTTTCAGACCTAAAATCTTTGCGTGAAACTACATCTATTGACCCTGCTGCGGTAAGGGAACCACCTTCACCAGGATCACCCGGTTCAGATGAACATCGCACTGCAAGGTGGAATGAATATGTAGAACGAACCACAGAAGGAACTCGTTGGTCACCAGAACGTTGGGAAAACCAATACAGAATAAATATGGAACAAGCACGGAGAGGCAATGCCGCGGCCGATGCTTATTGGAGAGATGAAGTGGGCTGGGGCCGCCGAGAAGTATATCCAAGAGAAGATCCTTCCCGTCGTTTGGATATTGCCGACCCGACTTCTATACCACCAAGAGCTATAGAATATAAAACAGGTTATACTACAGCCAGTGTAGATATCATGTCAGAAGTTACTAGAGATGCTAACCTGGTTCGTCAGGGATGGGATATAACATGGGTATTTGAAGGAAAAGCCAGTGCACCTTTGCTTGATGCCTTAACAAGTAGAAATATTAAATTTAGTTTTAACCCACCAAGAACCAGCGCACCTCCAATCACTCCTAAGCTCATTGTAGGCGGAGTAAACTCACCTGAAGAACGGGAAGCAGATGCTGTTGCAGAAAGGGTTGCCCGTATGCCTTCCGAAGGACTGGTGCAGCGCAAAGGTGGTGATGCAATGGCACGCAACCAAAACAGCAAATTACACCTCAGTAGAGGAGACAAAAGACTAAATACCAAATGTGCTGATTGTGCAGCAGCTGAGAATAAAAATGAAGGAGATAGAAGCCAAAATACTTGTGCAAAATGCACTGGTGAAGCTGATAACAAATTAGGACAAGAAAAATTACAACAACCGGATTCTCTTGCCAATAAAATCCAGCGTTCACCCGCATCTCAAAAAGAAGAATCAACCGCATCGGATGAGGTGAGCCATAAAATAAAAAACAGCAGCAATGGTGGTTCTAATCTACCAGGCACAGTGGCAGCAGATTTTGGCGAAAAAATAGGAGCCGACTTTTCCAATGTGCGCATACATACCGATAGCACTGCGGCCGATTTAAATAAACAACTCGGAGCCCGTGCGTTTGCCACTGGAAATAGCATTTATTTTAATAACGGGGAATACAATCCCAATTCTGGAGAGGGCAAAAAACTATTAGCTCATGAACTTACCCATGTTGTACAACAAGGCAATGCCAAAGAAAGTGTAAATCGCCAAGAAGCAGCTCCGGCTCGTGCTCCAACTACTGAGGAATTGGCACAGCGATTAATTGATAATCCGGGTGAATTATGCAGCTTGCTCAACCCACCTTCATCCGATTCCAACAATTGTACCGCAGTCGCTGCAGCTGTAGACAGTTATTTACATTCCGGTAGATTAGAAGCAGCGGTAACTGGAGATGGATTAACCGAATATCACTTTTCGGGTACTTTGGGCTCAGAGGTACATTTAAGAGGGGTAATTAATTCAGTACCACGTTCTGGAGATGTGAGGGTGATTATGGGTATGCGCACACCTGAGGATATTGCAGCATATGCTGAATCTCATAATGGATTTATGCTAACCAATCAACACTGGTTTGTTGCAGTAAGGGTGAGAAGAACAGTTTATTTTATAGATTGTGGCAGCCATAGAATTGCCACTTCCGAACTTTCACATTATGCCAATTATCAGCGTCTTTCTTCTTTCCGAATTTTATCTGGTTCATCTGCTGTAACCCCTGTAGATCCCATGGCTGGTCCTGGTTTTGATATCCCAGGAATAGACCGAAAACCTGCACCGGGAAAAACAGAAAATCCATTAGAAAAAGAAAATGAAAATGTACCACAAAATGCAATAAAACAACCCGCGGCCACTGCTCAAATCCAGCGAGCACCTGAGCCTGAACCAGCAACCCAAACATCCAGTGTAGCTATAGATTTTATTCCAACTTGCACGCGAAAATTAGACATTAGTGGTTTGTATTTATTCCCTTCTTCACAGGCCACTTTCCAACCAGGTTCAAAACAGGTACAACTGGTTCGGATATTTTTGAATAATATTTTAGGTGAACAATATTCCGAGGATTTGGTTGAACCAATGAGTTCAATTATTCTCAATAAATCCTTTATAAAAAGTGGTCAGTTTGCCGAAAATGATGACTCATATGAAGGTCAAAAAATTGATAATATTTTCATAGCAATTGAGCCTTTAGATACTATTTATAAAGAGCTTGAGAAAAGGAATATTCAACCCAATTTTACACCAGAAGAATACGACCAATTATTCGAAGCTTTTATGGCAAAAGAGTTTTGGTACGACTTCGTGCGTATGGCAAAACTCGAAGATTTCAAACTACCAAACTGGTTAAATAAAAACATTTTCGACTCCATTGTTGCATTAAAACCCGAAATACTAGGTGCATATATTCCGGCATATCAGCAGTTTTTACAGGATGCAACAGAAAACAATAAAGCAGCCTTTATGGAAATGGTTCAAATGCTGTTTTATTCCATATTGGAAATTCTCATGGCCATGGAAGCCATTAGAAGTGATACCTCACTCAACACTATTGAATCTACAAAATTGGCTTACCAAAGCATATGGTATATGCCACAGGATAAACCAGAAATAACAGAACCACTTGGAGTGTACCACACCAATGTATTTATTTCTTTTATCAAATTTGCAGCGAAATATCCTACAGAATTTAAAGATGCGGAAACCGCAAATGATGCTCGGATAAAACTGCTTACTGAATTTCAGAAATCAGAGGACTTCAAAACCTCTAATCCTGCAATATTCCCCCCATTCCCTGCTTTTATGGTAATGGCTGGAATGACAAATGGTTTTGAAACCATAAAATCCGCATCAGGTTTATTCAGAATGGTTGTGAATTCCGATTCAATGTTTGGTGCAGGAATTCATGGCGTAACCGTTGCTATGAAACGCGACATGCTCTACAGCTGGAAGGTATATCAAATGCCAGATTCGCTGAAAGCAATCACAAAATCAAATGGAAATGATTTTAATAAAACAATAAAAGAAACCGATACTTATGTTAAAAATTCTGCCGCCAATTTAGGTACTCCAGTTAAAACGGCTTCTACCGGACAAACTGCAGAGTGGAATATGGGAATGGGTGGTTATGATTTGGGCAATTATATCATTACCGGCACCGTTCAACCGATATATGAAGCAGACTTGAATTGGATGCAAGAACCGAGCATTGCCGGACATCCATTCTCTTTAGTTACACCTGAATTTATTGCCGATAAATATGTAAATCAGGAAGAAAATTCATTGGCCGAATTAGAGGAACAAAAGAAAAATGCAGAAGGCGAAGACCTTGAAGCCATTAATAAACAAATTGCCGATTTAAAAGAAAGACAATCTCTCAAATATTCCGACATTGCCAGCCGCGATATTAATGATACCACCAAATTATTAGACCAAGCAACCCGATTAAAAAATTACCTGCAAAATGACGTAAAAGATGAACCTATAAAACCTGGTGAAAAATCCATCAATCCATTTGATGTAAGATTGTATCAATACAATGCAGATTTATATAAACTGTTCTTAATGATCAGTGAAAATTATAACCTGCGAGTTATGACAAAAGTAGAGGCGGTAGAGAAATTTATTGCGGTAGTACAATCACAATTAGATGAACTTACCCGCCTGTATAAACGCAGTGTAGACGCGGAAAGCCGATTCTTGCCGGGCTATGAACCTTCTAGAATAATTGCCGGCCTAGTAAATGAAGACGATGGCAACATGATTCCACTTTTACTCGAAGTAGGATTGCACCCCGATTCAGATCCGGAAATGGGTTATTACAAAATGAAAATTGTGGATGTTTCGGTGGATTCTCCTAAAAAAGATTCAATGGTTTATGTAGGTGAATCTTATTTTGTAAAATCGGCGGTAAAAGGAAATGAGGCAGAAACATTGGGTTATTCAATGCTCGCTAATCATGCAAGTTCAGTAACTGAAGCCGAAACTGCAGGCATTAAAAGTGCCATGGCTAAATTTGGAGGATACAACCCATATGCCCTTGGATTCATTAAATACAAAGCCCCCAAATATGGAATTACAGATAGCGTTCAATCAATTACAACCAATTTCGAATATTTTGAAAAAATTGTAGCTGTTTTAGGCATTATTGTTTTAATAGCTGGAGTTGTGGCCAGCATGGGAACACTTACCCCAGCTGCCGCCGCTGTGGTTACAGGACTGGGTATTGCTGTAGGTGTGGCGGGGGCTGTTTTGGCCGGTATTAATATTGCTGACCGAGTCGAAAAGGGCACCTTCGAATGGGATTTTCAAACCGCCATAGATATTATTTCTATTGTGGGAGCCGTGGCTATGGTTGCGGGCTCGGTGCGTTCTATTTCCATTGCCCTTTCGGGTGCAAGTAAAGTTACCAAAATGATGCAAATGCAGAAATTGGCTAAAATTATGTATATCTACGATGTTGCTGATTTCACTACCAATTCCATATTAATTGCCGGTAAATTTTATGAAGATGTACGTGCAATTAAAGCCTTGAAATTGCCCAAAGACAAGGAAGATGAACTTATAGCCTCAGCAACTTATGAAGCCATGCAACAAGGTGCAATGATGTCGGTAGCCATGCATGGAATTGGCAAACAAGGTTTTGAATTTTATAAGGCAAAAGTAGAAAATACCAATTATCAATCCTGGATGGATAAAGGGTGGATTGAACATGGCGAAGATGGGGTTTATAAAGTATCGGCAAATGCCCCTCCTTTTATTCACGATGCCTTGGCGCAAAAAGGAATATCGGGTAATGGAAAGGCAATAGATGAATCTACTTTAGAAGGTTTATATGGCAGTGTTGCAAGCACCAAAAGTACAGATAATGAAAGCACACTCTCATATACAAACGGTGATCGCGTAATGGTATGTGCCACCAATTGCGAACCCATTCAAAGTAAATATGCCGATGTATTGGCTGCACACCCAGAGCTTGAAACCCGACTCACTGAAATAGAAAAACAATTAAAATTTGCATCTGAAAATAACAATGAAGAAATAAAAAATGAAGCACTTAGTGCGTTGCAACATTTAGAAGGTGAAATTAGAATCACAAAAGAAAAAAATACACCTAAAACTCCTGACACACCCGATACACCAACTCCTGTATCAGACACCTCCCCTGCACCAGAACCCACTGCAGGCAAAGCAACTGACACAGCCCCTGTTCCCCCTGATAAATCAGCTACGACTGAGCCTGCACCAGATATGGGTAAACCGGTCAAAACCGATGAAAATGCAGCGCCCACAACACCTGTAAAAGCAGAACCAGACAACAAGGAAAGCGATGTTGCTTTTGAGTCTGTAACACCCACTACCGCTACCGGAGAGGTACACGAACATAAGGTAATGAATGATGGCCGTGTAATTCGATGCAGCGATAAATGCAGCCAATTGGTAGACAATGCAAGTGAAAGAAGCACAGCAATTTCAAGGTTTTTTGGAAAAGACCACGAGACTTCACAAAAAGCAAAAGAGCTGGTTAAAAAGGCTAAAAAATTAAAAAAAGAAGCCGAAGCCATTGTAAAGATTAAAGATGCAAAAGAAAAAGCCCACCGCAAAGCAGCCCTTGAAACCGAACTTAAAAATTTAGAATTAGAATTAGCGGTACTGGAAAAAGCGCATATCGATGAAGTGAAAGCACGAAGCAAACTATTTTTAGACGAAATAGAAGCTGATTTGCTCTTATACCCGGAACATGCCTCAACTTTTGAGGAACGACTTAAAAACCGCAAAACCCGTGAGCAGGAAATTGATAAAAAATTAGCAAGTAAAAAGGACACTACCCGCCAAGAAGGTTTTGAAGAATTAAAACACGAATTAGAACTGCGAAAAGCCCTTAAAAAGGATATCATTAAGCATGTAGAAAACATGAAAAAACCAGATGTAAGTTCTAATTATACCTATGATGAATACACTACCAACTATGGCGATCATGTAAAAATTGCAAAGGGCAAACTTGGGGTACCAGGAGAAGTAAGAAAGCATAGGAACCAAAACGAGCAAAGCAAGGTAAGCAGCGGCAGTGGTGATGATGCAGGACATTTAATTGCCAACCAATTTGGAGCAGCTGGAGATGCCAAAAACTTGGGCAAACAAAACTGGCGTGCAAATGAATTTGGTACATGGAGACAACTTGAAAAACGTTGGGCCGAAAGCCTACAAAACGGCATTAAAATAGAAGTAGAAATCACAGAGCACACACATAAAGATTCTAATAGGCCCTATAAGCGGGTAGCGAAATGGACAGAAACTGATGCCAGTGGAATTGTAACAGAACATAGCTTAGATTTTGCAAATTTTTCTACCCCTGAAAGTCGCGAAGCTACTAATGCACCACCAACACCAAATGTACCGCCGGCCGGGGCTACTGTAACAGACATCAATGATGCTCGAATAAAACGCGGGCTTGCCCCCTATTACGGTCCGAATGAAACTGCAGTTGAAACTCCAATAACAGATTCTGGTGGTCCAGCAGCAAATGACAATGTTGAACATGAATGATTTTTGATTTGATTTCATAAAAAATTGTTCAGATATTGCATGCACTATGGAAATAAAAGAATACTATACCTTAGTGGAAAACAGCATAAAAGCCTTAGGGGTGGATCCCAATGCTTGCAAGGGAGAAAAAGAAGGACAATACAACCTTAAAAAAGGCGGCGCCTCCGTTTGGATTGATATATTTGATTCTCAAATAAACAGCAGACCTTATTTCCAAGTGATGAGTCCTATGTTGCAAATTCCACAATCGAATAGAGAAGCATTTTTTCAAGATTTATTAGAAATTAATTATGAATTGTATTCTGTGGCCATGGTAAAGTTTAAAGATTGGATTTATCTGAAATTTGTTCGAGAATGCGAAGGATTAAGTCAAATTGAAGTAGATACGGCTATTGACAGAGTTGGTTTTTATAGTGATGATTTTTATAAAAAATTATCGTTTAAATATAAAAACGACTTGGCCGCACCAGGCGCAAATACAGATAAATAAATTCCTACTTCAACATTTTAAAACGCAAAAAGGGCGGCGCACGAAGTGCGCCGCCCTTTTTTGTTGCGATTATACCAGATGCTTTATTTTTTCATTGCTTTGATATCATACTCCACAGTAGCTTTGATCTTTACTTGATGGTCAACTGCAGTATTTAAGGTGCCTTTTAAATGGAATTCGGTAGTTTCTTGGTTGGCAAAATTGATCACATCCGTATCTGGATCTGTATCTGCTTCGCATGGCCCTTGACTTTTACCTGTTGGCATTGGATCTTTATGGGCAATTTGAATTTGTACACCGGGCTCACCTATTGAAAATGATGCTTTGTCCAAATAATCGAAGGTTACAAAATTGGCACTGGAGTCAATGATATAAAAAGCCTTTACGCGCATTTTAATGGACGATATGTCAGATGCATCCAATCCAAAATCTTTGGCCATTTGCGCCAAATTGATTTTTTTGGAGCCTCTTAAGTCAAAATCGCCTTTGGCTTGTGGATCCAATGTAAAGGTGATTTCACCACCGTCCACTGTTTTTTCAAGTTTAATTTTGTCGCATCCTTGGATGAACAATCCTGTAAGGCACATAACCGCCAACATTAGGCCTTTGGTTTTTAGTAGTGTAGATTTCATATTTGGGTGTAGTTGATTGACATTTAACACCAAAAATCAACGTTTTACCCTGTCACAGAATTGTCATAGAAATTCTATGCTTGATGGTATCAAGTTCTTTATAAAGTGAAATCAAGGGTTAAACAGCAATTAGTATCGCTTTAAAAACCAATTCAAACTTTCTCACACATTCTCAACAAGTTAGAGAAATATAAAGCATATACACTTTATTTGACCACACTAAAACAACAAAAAAATGAGCTTTATTTCAGAATTCAAAGAATTCATCAACAAAGGAAATGTGATGGATTTGGCAGTAGCCGTAATTATCGGTGGTGCCTTCGAGAAAATTGTAACCAGCCTAGTAAATGACATTATTATGCCAATAATTGCTATGTTAGGTAACATGGAAGATATTGCTTCTTTAAAAGCTGGCCCATTTACTTACGGTCAATTCCTAGCCGCAGTTATCAATTTCATATTGATCGCATTGGTATTGTTTATGATCATCAAAGCGATGAACAGAGCCAAATCAATTAAAGCATAACCATTTCAAATTTAAATGCCCCTTAATCTTCAGATTAGGGGCATTTTTTTATGTCAAAAATAAAACCCAAAGATGAAAAAAAACATATTCATAACAATCTGTAGCATAATGGTTTGCACCACTGCTATGGCCCAAGAAAACAAAGACACCAGTTATTGGAAAAAATCAACCGAGTTGGGTGCCAATGCGGCACTTTCAGGTACATCGCCAAACTGGTCGGCAGGTGTTGCCAACAACATTAGTGGTAACGTTTTTTTAAACGGAATTCGCAACTACAAAAGAGATAGGGTGAGCTGGGACAATATTTTAAAAATAAACGTAGGTGCCATAAGTTCCGTTCAAAAAGACCTTTTGAACAACGATTACCGCAGTACCAAAAAGAACATTGACAACGTATTTTTCGATAGCAAATATGGTTTGGGGTTCAAAAAACCAAAATGGCTGAGTGCTTATGCTGGTTTAAACATTCAAACCCAATTGCTTAAAGGTTATGCCTATAGCAAAGACAGTATTGGCCGGGAATTAAAATCACAAACATCCAGCTTTTTAAGTTCAGGTACTATTGTACCAGCAGTAGGTTTTGAAGCTAAACCAATGGAGTGGTTTTTTGCCCGCGTAGGTGTAGGTGCAGTTAAAATCACCTCTATGATTAACCAAAATTTATATGTTATTAGAAAAGAAAGAACCATTGCTGCAGTTGATAGTGGAAAAATGTTCCATGCAGAATTGGGGTTCCAACTGCAAGCAGGTGTCAACCGCAACTTCGGTAAAAACAAACAGTACACTTTAAAAGCCAACTATTTGGGATTTTCACCCTACTCTTTTGCAAGCAGCAATAGCCCGCTAGACAGCAGGATTGACTTGGGTTTTGTAGCCAAAGTAAGCAAGTATATCAACTTTAACTATACCTTAATAAGCATATTCGACAAAGACCTTGCTCGTCCAGGAACCAACGCCTGGCAGAATTCTTGGATTGTAGGCTTGGGATTTTTGTACAAAATCTAAGGTAGATCAAAACTAAATTTTCAAAAAGGGCTGCTTTTGTAGCCCTTTTTTATTGGGATTTCCATACCCTTTTTAAAACCAACCTGTTCGTAACATCGTTTTTCAATCCATGAACATGGTTCTGAAACAGGCGTATACTCTTATCATAATACAGCACCAAAAGTGGCGCATCGTTCATCAACAATGAATCTGCCTCATATATTAATTGTTGACGTTTGGCAAAATCCAACTCCGCTACTATGGCTTCGTACAAAGCATCAAATTTATCAGATTGATAATGGGTATAATTGGGTCCAGATGGACTGTGGTTTTTGCTATAGAAACAAGCAAGGTAGTTTTCAGCATCGGCATAATCCGCAATCCAACTGCCTCGGAAAATGGGCAATTTCCCTTTGTTGCGTGTTTGTCTCAACATTCCACCCGTTAATACTTCAATGTTCACCTTAATCCCAATGTTTTCCCAATATTTTTTAACGTACACTGCCATATCCAAATAGTCGGCAGTTGTAGTGAGTGATAATACTGGCGCGCCTTTCCCTAAAGGATAACCCGCGAGTTTTAGTGCTTCTTTGGCTTTGGTTGGAGAATAAGAGTAACCCTCAACTACTTTTGAATTCAGAACAGGAGGCACAAAACCGGCATGGGCTGGATACCCCATTCCGTTCCTGAGGTACCGAACTATAGCGGCCCTATCCACTGCCAAGTTAAGTGCTTTTCTAAAATGGGGATTTTGCAGGGCATCTACTTTTTCCAAATCACTGTCTACCCAAAACCCCAAATATTCTGTATTCAAAAAGGGCTTGTTAATCAATTGTATTTTACCAATAAAAGCAGGTTTTAATTCACCTTTGTTAGAAAGAAGCTCATCCTTAAAACTGCCTTCCAAACCATTGAAAAAATCGTATTCCCCTGCCACAAAACGCATAAATGCCGTTTGCTTATTTTTGATAAAATCCACATTCACAGCCTCCAAATAGGGCAAAGGTTTGCCTTGTTCTTTTTCGAAATAATGGACATTCTTCCTCAACACCAGTTTTACATCCTCTTCCCACAACTTAAGGTAGAATGGTCCGGTGCCTATGGGGTTGCGGGCAAACTGATACTTAGCATCTTCTACGAATTCTTTTGGTACAATATAGCAATAGGCTGTTGCCAGCAATGAAAGCATGGCAGCAAATGGTTTTTTAAGTTTTAACACAAAAACGGAATCATTAGGGGCATAAAAAGCTGCATTTGAATCCAATAGGTTGTGGGATTTGGGAAGATTTACCTTATCGGAAAAAATCCAAGCACCGGGCGAAGCCGTTTCAGGATTCAACAATCTTTGAAAACTATATACCACATCATGGGCAGTTACCCACCGTGCTTGTTTAAAACCCACCCTCTCCTGTCCATGAAACTGCACATCATTGCGCAAGGTAAACCTATAGGTGAGGCCATTGTTTTCTATACTCCATTTTTTAGCAATCATGGGAATTGGCGCCAAATTGCTATCCAATTCTACCAAACCATTAAAAATTTGCGATGTAATCCACAATTCCGACTGTGATTTAACAAAAGCAGGATCTAAGGTAGAAACGCTAGCGTCTTCATTGTAGCGGAAAATAAGGGTATCCGAAACTTTATTAACATTTTTACAACCGAGGATTCCAACAATCGTGTACAAAAGTATAAGGGTGAATGATAACAAGCATGGGGCTTTAAAAATAACTTTGCCCTTCACACCGCAAACATGAGAGTCACTTATTTCGGACATTCTTCTTTTATGATTGAGACTTCGGGCAAAAGTATACTATTTGACCCGTTTATCAGTCCAAATCCGTTGGCCTCGTCTATTGATGTGAACACTATTTCCCCAGATTACATGTTGCTTTCTCATGGACATGAAGACCATATTGCTGATGCACCTGCAATTGCGCAACGCAGCAACTGCACGGTGGTGGCTATTTGGGAACTTGCAGCCTGGATGGTTGATAAAGGTGCCACACATACCCATGGAATGAACATAGGAGGCACTTGGAATTTTGATTTTGGGCGGGTAAAAATGGTACAAGCCATACATAGCAGCACTTTGCCCGATGGAAACTCGGCCGGCAATGCTGCCGGTTTTGTGGTTCAAAATGAAGTGGATTGCTTTTACTATGCTGGAGATACTGCTTTGTACAGTGACATGGCCTTAATACCTAAGAGATTTAAACTTAAAACAGCATTCTTACCCATTGGAAGTAACTTTACCATGGATATTGAGGATGCTATAGATGCAGCAAAAATCTTGGGAGTTACCCATGTTATAGGCATGCACTACGATACATTTGGGTTTATCGTTATTAATCATGAAGATGCTATTGCTGCCTTTGCCAATGCAGGAATTACACTAGAACTAATGAAAATTGGCAGCACAATTACAATATAAAAAATAAAGACAATGGGAAAAATAATAGCCATAGCAAATCAAAAAGGTGGGGTTGGAAAAACCACCTCCGCCATCAATCTCGCCGCCAGCTTGGCTGTGCTGGAACACAAAACCTTGCTTATCGATGCAGATCCGCAGGCAAATGCATCTTCAGGCTTGGGATTTGATCCCAAAAACATTAAAATTGGCTTGTATGAATGCTTGGTACAGGATATCAATCCTAAAGATGTCATTCTTACTACTGAAGTGCCGTACCTAAGCTTAATGCCTTCAAACATTGACCTGGTAGGTGCCGAAATTGAACTTTTAGACATGCCCAACAGGGAAAGAATGATGGAAGGTGCTTTAAAAGCGCTAAAAGCAGAATTTGATTTTATTATCATCGATTGTTCTCCTTCTTTGGGTTTGATAACCACAAATGCTTTGTGTGCTGCCGATAGTGTGCTTATTCCAGTTCAATGCGAGTATTTTGCATTAGAAGGTTTGGGCAAATTGCTCAACACCATCAAAATTATTCAACAACACCTCAATAAAAATCTGGATATTGAAGGTATACTACTTACCATGTACGACGGTCGTTTGCGTTTGAGCAACCAAGTTGTAGATGATGTAAAAACCCATTTTCAAGACATTGTTTTCGAAACCATTATCCAACGCAACACCAAATTGGGTGAAGCACCAAGTTTTGGTTTGCCTGTATTGTACCACGATGCGGAAAGCCGCGGTTCCATGAACTACCTAAATTTGGCTAGGGAGATATTGGAGAAAAACGGAATTTTTACTCCAGAAACCGATAAACAGGAGGTGCCTGTATCATGAGTGCAATAGTGAAAAAGAAAGCTGCATTGGGCCGTGGGTTAAGCGCATTGCTCGAAAATTCAGACACCGATATCACCAGCCGCGAGGTAAGGCCCGTTGGTTCGGTAAGTATGATCCCTTTAAATGAGGTAGAAGCCAATCCATTTCAACCCAGAACCGAATTTGGACAACAAGAACTTGAAGAACTCGCAACTTCTATAAAAGTACATGGGGTTATCCAACCCATAACAGTACGAAAAATGGGGTACGACAAGTACCAATTGATTAGTGGAGAACGCCGTACACGTGCATCTATACTGGCTGGCCTAACAAAAATACCAGCATATGTAAGGGTGGCCAATGACCAAGAAATGCTGGAAATGGCATTGATTGAAAACATTCAAAGGGCTGACTTAAATGCCATAGAGGTGGCCATGAGTTATAAAAGGCTTTTAGAAGAATGTACCTTAAAGCAAGAAGAACTTGGTGAACGTGTAGGTAAAGACCGAACTACCGTAAACAATTACTTGCGCCTGCTAAAATTACCCGATGAAATACAAATAGGCATCAGAGAAGGGAAAATTAGTATGGGCCATGCCAGAGCCATGGTGAATATGGATGATATTGCAGAACAGTTGGAACTCTTTCATCAAATTATTGAAGACAACCTGAGTGTAAGGGTAGTTGAGAATTTGTTAAAAGAACGCAAAAATGGAAATAAAGTGGAATTCACTATTAATGGTACTGATTGGGATCCAGAAATAGACCGCATTAGAGAAATATTTAGCGAAAAACTAAAAACGGCAGTACACCTAAAGCACAGTGGTAAAGGAAAAGGCAAAGTAATTATTTCCTATAAAAACATGGCAGATTTGGAACGCATTTTGGGGATACTGCCCTAAACCAGCCTGTGAAATATTTATTGCTTTTCATATTTATCGCGCTTTCTTCTTTGGTGGGTTATGCCCAAGACACAAGCAGTTCTGAGGTAAAAACCCCCAAACCACCGCTGAAATTGCTGAGTTTTGCCGACCCACACAACCCCACCAAAGCCAGCATATATTCTGCTGTTCTACCGGGGCTCGGACAGGTGTATAACCAAAAGTATTGGAAAGTGCCAGTAATTTACGCATCCATGGGCACAGCCACATACTTTATGCTCACCCAAAGACAGATTATGCGCGATTCAAATGCTTCGTTTAGGGCATTGGCGGCTGCCAATAAATCACCCGATGCTTTTGCCATAAAGGCGCGTGACAATGCCCGCCGTTACCGCGATTTTGCCATCATTAGCATATCCGCCATTTATGTGTTACAAATCGTAGATGCCACAGTAGACGCCCACTTTTACAAACTCAATATCGATCAAGATTTGGAAGCCAAATTCAACCCAACTCCTACCCGATTTTGCACCTTAACCTACCGCTTTTAATGGACAGAAAATCCCAAATATTGGAATTTTTAAAGGAGTCACCACAAGACGCATTTTTAAACTACGCTTTGGCCCAAGAACATATTGGTGCGGGAAATGATGCAGAAGCTGAAGAGATTTTTCGTCATTTATTGCTGTGGCATCCCAATTATGTGGCCACTTATTACCACTTAGGCAAACTGCTCGAAAGAAAACAAGAAGTGGATGCAGCTAAAGAGATGTATAAAAACGGAATTGAAGTTGCCAAAAGCATTAAAGAGCAACATGCACTTAGCGAATTGCAAAGTGCATTGTTAGAACTGGAGTACGATTAGTATTCAGGAATTGGACTGGCAGGAATATCTCCTACTCCAGGAATATCATGGGTTCCGTTTTTCACTTTACCAGGTACATGTACGGGTATTTTACCTTGGTTGTTGGGAATGTTTATATTAACAGGTTCTATAGTAGAAATCGTACTGCGGGTAGTTTGAATTCTTAAATCTGGGCACCATGTACCACCGCCAATACCACCCATAGTTATAATCGTTTTTTTAGCTTGAATATGGGCAGTTGGCAGGATATTGGATTTGATTTTTGAATCGGCATACTTCCAAGCATCCTTAAGTGGGATTTCATACTTACCTATGAGGTTTTTGTTTATGTCAAAAAAACTAAAGGCAAAAAAACTGTCGTGCCACACCCTAGGAATGGCAATGTCAAAAGTGCCTTCAGGTGTCCGTTCAAATTCAAACACTTCTATATCGCGTTTAACTACAATGCTATAGACCCCATCGTCGCCGTTAAGTGCACCACCTACAAGTGTAAAGCGAAATGTGGTGTCAGTAGCTGTTTGTTGGAATATCGGTTCAGAACCCGGTCCAGTTAGTGGAATTACTTCAATATCATTTTGTTGGGCACTGCTGTTATCTGCGGCAAATAAGAGCAACAAGCCCATTGCCCATTTGCGAATGGTACTATAAAAAATAGGAATTTTTTTGATTTCTTTATTCAATTGTTCGCTGCGCAAACGACCGCAAACATCATCCTTGCTGGTCTTAAAAAAATCGAGCAATTGCGCATTGGACATTTTTGTAAAATCCACAACAGTTTTGCTGCAAACTGCACAGTGCCTGCCTTGCTCGCTGGGCGACATGAATTCCCAGTTTTCATTACAGGGCTCTACAATGCTAAGCGATAAGGCAGGTTTTTTCTTCATACGCAAGTTAGAAATTTATTGAATTTGCCAGCCAATCCGGGCATTTCCATTTCTTGAAGGTTGGCTTTTGGAATTGCCGCTTTCCTTATTTTTTCATAAAAGGCAATGAGTTCTGCATCACTGTATTCTGTGAAAGCAAAAACATGCTCTTCGATGATATCCATAAGTTTCGTTTTGTTTTCTGTTGGTTTCATATACATGAATACCTTAAGGGAGAAAAAAGTAAATGCGAAAAAAAAAGGCCACCAAAATTGGCGGCCTCATATATGTGATGATTAAATTTTTTAGTCTCTGCTGGCTATTTTGCTCAACAACCTCAATATTTCTAGGTACAACCATACCAAGGTTACCAAAAGGCCAAATGCAGAATACCACTCCATATATTTGGGAGCACCAATTTTACTTTGTTCATCAATCATGTTAAAATCAATGATCAGATTGAAAGCCGCAATTCCTGCAACAATAGCAGAAATGGCTATTGACAACCAACCATTGCCATAATAAAATGATTGAACACCAAATAAAGACATGATAATGTTTACCAAATAAAACAAGCCTACACCTAGAGTAGCAAACATGATGATTTTGGTAAACATGGGGGTTGCGCGCAGCAAACCAGTTCTATAAGCCAAAAGCATGGCAGCAAAAATTAACAAAGTAATGGTTACGGCTTGTATCACTATTCCGTCGTACAAATAGTTAAAAACCATGCTGATAATGCCCAAGAATACACCTTCAACAGCGGCATAAACAGGCGCCAAATAAGGAGACCATTCTTTTTTAAAGGTTATAACCAAAGCCAAAATAAAACCTGCGATTGCAGAACCGTACAACCAGGTTTTGAGTCCCATAGATGCGGCTATTTCCAAATCGCCACCCATTTTCCACCAAATCCATGCTGCAGGCACTAACATTGTAGCAAACAACAAAATGCACTTATTGATGGTGCCTTTTAAAGTCATAGATTCGCCTTGGTAGCCTTGGGCCCATTCGGCCATCTGTTTTTCTGATAATACAGGATTTGACATTTTTATAGAGTAATGTTTAGGGTTTCGAATTAAAGCAATCAGCGCATTAAATGCAAAGTTCCTTTTGCTTGATATGTTCTGTCTTTATAATCTGTGTAGTCGATTACATACACGTATATGCCTGACTGTGCGGGTTGGCCAAGATAATTGCCATCCCAACCTACTTCATTGTTTTCGGTTTCAAACAATTTTTCTCCCCAGCGGCTATAAATGCGCATGGTATAGGTTTTCATGCCCCCAGAATTGGGCAAAAATCGGTCGTTTAATCCATTGGCATCAGGTGAAAATGCATTGGGAATAAAAATCAGGGGTTCAAAGTAAATGCGTACATCATTGCTCCAACTCTCCCTATTCAATCCTCCATTTTCAATGGCTTTAATGCGGAACCACATTCCGTAATGCTCTTTACCATTGTCAAAAAGGTCGGTTTGTGGACTGTTATAACTCTGCACCAAAGTGTAATCAGACTTATTCTCAAGCAGGCGATACAATTCGTAACTTCCAACCCCACCAGGCCAGTTCAAATAATCGGTAAAGGTTAATTGATAACTAAACGGACCGGTTTTTAAGCCTTTCAACAATACATCGGTATTCTGATTTGAATAAATGCTGTCACCACACAAGTTTACAGCCACTGCCCTGTATTCGTAGCTATTGGAATCGGGCATTCCTGTTTTATCGCTAAACATTACTGCATTGGGGTCTGCAAATCCAACAGTTCCAAAACTGCCTGTGCTGCCCCTAAGTCTGCGTTGTATGTAAATTTGTTTGTTATACCTTGGTGCATTGGTAAGGTTGTAGAACACCAAAATTTCGGCATCAGAACCTGGAGGTGGATTCACGGTTACCAACCTGCATTCTATTTGTGGATCATCAATAAACACATCCAATTTAATGGTGTCACCTACACAGCCAAATTCGCTGGTTTCTATGGTGTACACCTGCGCGTTTTGTAGGCCATTCCAATCTATCGTTACACTATTGCCAATGGTAGGTGTTGTAAAACTACCACCCAATAAATTCCAATTGTAAATACTATTTGCAAATCCTTGCACACTGTAGTTGTAGTTGGTGATGTTAGGCGCACAAATCACATCGCTACCAGAAATTGCAGAAGTGGTGGGTTTGGGATGAATCACCAAAATGGTATCATTCCATGGCCCAACACAGCCGTATTGTGTAATTTCCCTAACACGTATTGGGAATGAACCAAAAGTATCGGCAACTACAGAAATGGATGGATTTCCCTGACCTATAAACGCCAATCCAGTGACTTCCCACTCATAAGTAGAACCTACAAAGCCTTTTATGGAATATGAAACGTCGGATGGGGTTTGGCAGAAGTCAAAATCACCCTGCAATACCTCTTTTACCGGCACTTGTCTAATGTTTACAATTCTTGCTCTCACCGGCGACAAACAAGGTTGGCCAGTAACAGGGTCTAATGCGGTTGACTGCACACCTACGCTGCCCACACCTGCAGCCCCCCAATCTACTACTATTCTACCACTGCCTTGGCCTGAAATGATGCTGCCACCTGTAACAATCCAAGAATACGTTTCGCCATTTACCGCATCAATAACATACACCAAACCTTTAGTAAACTCACAAATACTTGTATCGCCTTTTGGCAATTGACCTGCTAGGGCATGATCTTTCACAACAAGCAACGACACCGTATCACCGGCGCAACCAAACTTATTGATTTCTACAGCTTTTACAAATCCGGTTCCTTTTCCACCCCAGTCTACTGTAATGGTATTGCTCATTGCTCCAGAAGCTTGAACACCTCCGGTAATAAACCATTTATACACCGAACCTGGGGTTGCAGGTAAAATGCGGTATCGAATGCCATTATTATTGGGACATATTGAATTGGGTCCGAGAATAGGTGCTGTTTGGGGGTGTGAAACAAACACATTAAATGTATCCGTAGGACTCGGACAACCCAAGGCATTGGTAACAGTTAGCGTTACAAAACCATCTCCTGCCACATTCCATTGCACATTGAGAGCATTGCTGGTGCTGCTTCCCAAAATATTTCCACCCAAACTGGTCCATTTATAGGTAACATTGGGATCGGCAGTGGAGGAATAATTTGAACTTGTATTTAAACAAAGGGTATCAGAACCACTTATTTTTGGTTTTGAAGGTGCCGCTACCAGAGTAACAGCATAAGGCACAGGACCAACAACACAACCATTTGCACTGGTGATGTAAAGGTCTACATTTCCACTGTTGCCACCTCCCCAATTTACTTGAACCGTATTCAGATTGGTGTCACCAACAATGGTTCCACCTTGAACCCGCCAATGGTATTTGTTTCCGGCTACTTTATTGAGTATGCTATAGTTGACTTTTTGTGAAAACTGACAAACACTTTTTGGGCCTGTTGGTTTTTCTGGAGGATTAAATGGCGTAACGTAAATGAGAATATTTTCATTTACAAATTTAGATGGACATCCATCATCAAAGGCCTCAAATGTAATGACATAAGGCTCAGTGCTGAATTGATTGCAATCTGTTTTCCAACAAAATTTGGTGGTGGCAATGCGGGTACCACTTGCAATGTTTGGTGTCAATGTGGCCTTACTGCCCGTCCAGCCATTGGCACCAGTAAACATATCTCCATAACCCCTAATGGTAACGCGGTCAGTAACGTCCTTATCGTCAATTACTGAAACGTCTTTACAAATAGTAGCCCCGGCTTCTACGGTCCAGGTTTTGGTGCCGCCTTGGTAGAACAATCGAGGCTTGTTATTCGGCTTGCAATCGATAACCAAAATTTGAAGGTCGAGTCGAATGGTTGAAATGGCAACACCATTGCGCCATTCTGTAACTTCTATAGCCACTGCGTATCTGCCACTAAATGGAGATAAATAGGTGGTCAAACCATTCAAGGGATCTATTTGGCTAATACCTCCGTTACCAAATGGACGAGAGGCATTATAACCACCCACATAAGCTACATTGCTAATCGAAGGAAAATTGGAAGCACACACATCCGGCAATGGATTTGCGATAGAAGCGCCTTGCCATGGAGTAACAAATCTGTATGAAAGTGAATCTCCATCGGGGTCAACTGCCCTATTCCTTACTGTTGTGGTGTCGCGGGCGCAAATAAATGGAACCGGAACATCCAAGAAGTACGGAGAACTGTTTTTTAAAGCACTTGCCGGAATTTCGGTATAATAAGTTTGACCTTGGAAAGGATCACCAGTGGCATCATCTTGCAAATTGGTTTGAGTATTTCTGCAGCACCTCTCCCATTTCAATTTATAACCCGTGCTGGTATTGGGCAATACGATATTGTCCTCATATATGCCTTGTTTCAAACAAGCACTGGCCAGTTCAGGACAAGAAGTATTTCCTACTGGATCTACGGCAGACTCTTTTTTAAGACGGATATTGGATGCTTTTTCCAATGCGCCATTCTTTCGGTAGGCGCATACGGTAATCACATCATCAAAAGGGATTTTTCTATCAGGATCGCCGTCATTACTACAATCGCGGTAAACATAAAGGGTAACCCGGTAAGTGGTAAATTGACCATTAGAGCCCACATATTTATATGACATGAAACCACCCACCAAATGGGTTGCATGTATGGTTTCTGTTAAGAAAAGAAATAAGAGGAATAAGGTAATTTTAAGTGTTCTTAACATTGTGCTCCTTTTGGGATTTAAATAGCTAACGTATATAAGACAATAATTATGCCTTATTGTTGTATCTAAAAGCCAATAAATACAAAAATATTACAAAAAACCGAATATCTGAGAATTGCTTTTGCCCCAGCACAATTCCCGTATTATTTTTGCAACATGCATTTCAAGGCCGATTGCCTCCATTTTTTGGGTCATATACCCTGTAAACCCCACAAAATCCATGGTTATCACTGCCAAGATTGTCCGGCATATAGTAAAATTGAAAAGCGAATTCTCATCATAAAACTGGGTGCTATTGGCGATGTAATTCGAACAACTCCATTAATTACCCGTTATAAATCTTTGTACCCCAATGCAAAATTCACGTGGATTACGCTTTCACCCGATATTTTGCCCAGTGCCGAAATTCATGAAATACTAAGATTAAACACGGGAACGGTGCTGTATGTGCAAAACACGCAGTGGGACATAGCCATCAATTTGGACAAGGAAAAAGAAGCTTCTGGCCTATTGGCTATGGTTTCTGCAACTGAAAAGTTTGGATTTATCCTTAAAGATGGAGCCACACAGCCAGTAAATGATTTGGCTGTTCATAAATTTATGACTGGCTTGTTTGACGATATTTCTAAAGCAAATACAAAGAATTATTGCACTGAAATCTTTGAGTTGTGTGGAATGGAATACCATGGTGAACCCTATTTGTTGGACAACCACAATGCCGCTGGCTACACCTGGAATTTGGACACCACCAAAACCACTATAGGATTAAATACAGGTTGCGGAGACCGCTGGACTACCCGATTGTGGAGTATCGACAAATGGGCAGAATTGGCAAAACAACTGCTTGCCCAAGGTTATCAAGTGGTGCTTTTGGGGGGCAAACAAGAACATGAACGCAACCTTGAAATTCAACAAAAAAGCGGTGCCACTTATTTGGGGCATTTTCCTTTAGGGCAATTTATCAATTTAATCAACCAATGCCAATTGGTGGTTACACAAGTTACCATGGGCATGCACCTTACACTGGGCCTGCAAAAGAAAATTGTGTTGATCAACAATATATTCAATCCTTACGAATTCGATTTGTTTGGAAAAGGCAAAATCATTCAACCGCCTAAGCCATGCAAATGCTATTACCGCGGCAGTTGTGTAGATGGCGTTACTTGCATGGAAACCCTAGATTCTGTGGATGTATTTACTGCTGTAGAAGAAGTCATGGCGCTATAGTTTTGTGAGGTTGGTCTCACTCCATTGCATTTCATAAAGACCAAGCCCAGGAAAATCATTTTGTCCCCTGGCGGGTCTTGGTGCAGCACACCAAAATGAGACCAATATTATAAAGAGCATAAAAAAAGACCGAGTTACCGGTCTTCTTTGTAGCGGGGAGCAGGATCGAACTGCCGACCTCAGGGTTATGAATCCTGTGCTCTAACCATCTGAGCTACCCCGCCAAATGGGCTGCAAAAATAGGTTTTTGAGCCGAATTTTCAAACGGATAATTTTAATTCCTGCATTTCCCTTATCACCTATTTTTGCAGCATGAAGTTTCACCTGTTTGTATGGCTGCTTTTCAGCACTTGTCTGGCCTATGCTCAAAACAGTCAGCAATGGGTTGGCAAGTGGGCAGGAACCTTAGAGAGCAATGGCTCTGAACTGCAAATGATGTTTGAAATTTCAGTAAAAAACTCAGGTTGGTATTGCAAACTAAGTGTGCCAAGCCAAGGTGTTGTGGGCACTCCTTTTTCTGTATCTATCATAGAAAAAAAATCAATATCCCTGCAAATGGAATACCCTGAGGCTTCTTTTTCGGGTAAAATCACCGATTCCAATACCATTAAAGGATATTGGCTGCAGAACAAACACTCTACTCCATTGGTATTAAAAAAAGTTTGGGGTATTTGGCCTGTTCCAAAACCACAAACGCCCACCAAACCTTATTCCTGGGTTTCAGAAGAAGTGAGAATTTCTGCAGCAGGCGGTAGAATAATGCTCGCCGGTGAATTGGACAAACCCGATTCCGTGGGCAAATTTCCAGTAGTTATATTTATCAGCGGCAGTGGGGCCCAAGATCGTGATGCCACCATGGGACAACACAAAATGTTTTTGGTTCTTACCCAATTGTTTATTTCTAAAGGCTATGCTGTGCTCCGTTGCGATGATAGAGGTGCTGGCAAAACCAAAGGCCATCTGCAAACCATGATCAACAGCACTTCAGCAGATTTGGCCCAAGATGTAGTAGAAATGGTAAATTTCCTGCATACACGCACCGATATAGACACCCAAAAACTCGGTCTTTTAGGCCATAGTGAAGGTGCAATGATTGCCCCTTATGTTGCTGCACGAAATTCAAAAATAAAATTCATTATGATGCTGGCATCTCCAGCTGCAGGAGGCTTGGAAGCCAATTCATACCAAAATAAAGTGGCACTTCAAAAACAACACTTTAAAGAAAAAGATATTGAATCCTTTTTAAACATCCACAAATCCTTGCTGCGGAATATTTGCAGTTTATCAGACACTACAGGCTGGACCAAACTTGCCGACAGTTTGGTGAATCAATGGCTCACCAATGGATCTACCAAAAAAGCCCGCTATATTTTGTTTAGAGGGAAAAAACAAGATTTAAAAACCATTCATAAAAGTTATCAAAGTTTTTTATTGCCTTGGTGGAAATTCTTCATGTTTTATGACCCCACACAAGATTTAGATTCCTTGCGTATTCCTGCCTTAGCCTTAAATGGAGGTAGCGACCAACAAGTGCCATGTGACCCTAATTTAAACCTAATTCGATTGCACAATCCCGATATTGAGGCACATTGCATTCCTTATTTAAACCACATGTTTCAGAATTGCACAAGTTGCGATATTCCTGAAGCCTTAGCGATGGACCAAACCATTTCCAAAAACGCCTTGGCTTATATGGAGAAGTGGTTGGAAAAACAAAAACCTTAAAAATCCATTCGGAACTTTTCTCTTCTCAGTTCTGAATACGGAAGTGGGTTGGAAAAATCCTCTGTGTGTTGCTGCCTATTTCTCACAATATGAATGGCTTCAAAAACGGCATTTCTAAATGAAATGATACTTGCAGTGCCTTTACCTGCTAAATCATATGCCGTGCCGTGGTCTGGGGATGTGCGCACAATTGGCAGTCCAGCGGTAAAATTCACACCATCAAAAAAAGCAAAAGTCTTAAATGGAATTAAACCTTGATCGTGGTACATGGCCAAAACTGCATCGAACTGTTTGTATTGACCACTGCCAAAAAAACTGTCGGCCGAATAAGGACCATAAACCAACTTACCGGTTTTAAAAACCTCGGCAATGGCTGGTTTAATTATAGTATCCTCCTCTTTGCCCAGCAATCCACCATCTCCAGCATGCGGATTCACACCCAGAACAGCTATTCTCGGTTTGCTGCATCCAAAATCCAAATTCAAACTTTGATGCAACACATTGAGTTTTTTTACAATCACCTCTTGAGTTAGGTATTTGCCCAATTCGGTTATGGGAATGTGTTCTGTCGCTAAGGCAACACGCAGTTCATCTGCAACCAATACCATAGCATAATTTTCTATACCCAAAGCCGCTGCAATATGTCCTGTATGTCCAGTAAAACCTGGCAAATTTTGTGCAACTGTATTCTTATCTAGTGGTGCAGTAACTAAAGCTTCCAAATGCTTGGCTTTTACATCTTCAATGGCTTTTTCCAGGGCACTTAATGCCTCTTTTCCAGCTTCAGCAGAAGCTTCACCCGCCTTAACCTCCATGCCTTGTTCGGTGCAAATCACCAAATTCAGTTTTCCCGATTTGGCCTCGCCGGCATGGTTAATCAAATGGTACCGCGGTTCTTCTAGTCCCAGTTGTTTTTTGTAAAACACAAATGCCTTGGGAGATGCATATACCACTGGAATACAGTATTTGTAAATATTTTCATCTGCAAATGTGCGGATGACCAATTCTGGCCCAATGCCGTTGGGATCACCTATCGAAATTCCTACTTTTACCAATTTATTATCCATTAATTCTGGATTTAAGAAATTCAACCAGCATTCTCACTCCCACTCCTGTGCCACCTTTAGGCCGGTAGGCATCAGTTCCTGTTAAAAATGCAGTACCTGCAATATCAAAATGCAACCAAGGGTAGCTGGTAAAATGCCTTAAAAACATGGCTGCACTTTGTGCTCCGCCTTCGGCTTTGCCCAAATTCTTCAAATCACTTATTTCACCTTTGGTATCGTTAAAATATTCTTCCCACAATGGAAGTTCTGCCAACCTTTCATAAGTTTTTTCGCCGGCAGCCATTATTTTGGTTTTCACTTCATCTCCAGCATTACCCATTAGTGCACTGCCATAAGAGCCCAGTGCCCTATGCGCCGCACCTGTTAATGTTGCAAAATCCATGACCAACTCAGGATCGTATTTCTTAGCGAAAGCCAAGGCATCAGCCAATATTAAACGGCCCTCTGCATCGGTATTCAATACCTCTACTGTAGTGCCATCGTACATGGTAATAATATCCCCAGGACAAGTAGCATTTTCGCCAGGTCTGTTGTCCGTAGCAGGTACCAAGCAAACCAACCAAATGGGCAATTGCAAGGTAGCAGCTGCGTAAATGGTTGCAGAAACTGTTGCACTTCCCGCCATATCACACTTCATCTGATCCATGCTCTGTGGTGTGGGTTTCAAACTCAGTCCGCCAGTATCAAAAACCACCCCTTTACCTACCAAAACAATGGGTTTGGTATTCACAGCATTTTGTGGTTTGTATTCCATAATGCTAAAGGTTGGAGGCTCTTGACTGCCAGCATTTACGGATAGCAATCCTCCCATTTTCTGACTTTGGATGCGGGCTTCATTCCACACTTCAACGCTAAAACCAGCTTCTTTTCCCATTTCTTCAAAGGCAGCAGCTAGTCCTTCCGCATTGAGTCGGTTCACTGGTTCGTTCACCAAATCCCTGGCTTTAAAAACTGCTTTGGCAATCTTTTTCAATTCAGGAAGTCCATCAGATCCTTCTCCCATTAGCGCCACCTCTTCAAGCATAATTCTTCCAGTGTCATCGGCTACATATTTGTCAAACCTATAATTGGTGAGCAATACCCCCTCAGCAAATGCAAGGGCATATTCCGCAGCGCAGTCTAGGTTATGTATGCCCAACTTTTTAGCCTTATCGGCATGCAAAAGGTTACAGAGTTTATTCCCCGCCTTTCTCATGCGTTCCAATTCAGCATTGGCAGTAAGTTTTCCAGCTTTTTCAGCATAAAATACGCCTTGCACTCCCCTGTAAACAGCAGATTCTACGGTTTCTGAAAGCACAGATTCAAAATATTCTTTGGCCGCTTCGGGCATGCCTGCAGTAGCAATGGCACTTAATTGGCTGTATAAATAAACGGTTGACATTGAACTGCGAAATTAAGCTATTCCACCAAACTAAAGTGGTTTATCATGCAACTTGTTTGCAGCATTCAAAAAACAGCAATTCTTGTGGTATATAATGCTTTACAAATGTGCTTTAAACCCTGTCCAATTGCCCATTGCTAAAGAATTTTATAACAATGATGGGTAGTGTTTTTTGTACTTTCAAAATAACTTGCATCCACTTTTAAAAATGGCGCTACGGCTATTATTTATATTTTAACAGAATTGGGACAAATAATAATAACATGAAGCTGTAACTTTGACTTTCCTAAACTGCACCATGCCCTCCTATTTCAAAACCATCTTCTGCTTTGTCTTTGGGGGCTTGTTCATATCATTTGCACATGGACAAAAAGCGGGCAGTAAAGTTTGGTATTTTGGCCTCAATGCCGGCATAGATTTTACCCAAAACCCTCCATTAGGCATTACAAATGGCAGTCTATCTACAAATGAAGGTTGCGCAGCTGTGACCGATTTGAATGGAAAATTGTATTTTTATACCGATGGCCGCACGGTATACGACAAAACCCACAATACCATGAGCAATGGCACCGGTTTAAACGGCGACCCCTCCTCCACCCAATCTGCAGTTGCCGTGGCCGATCCCAGTAACGTAAACAAATATTATGTATTTACAGTAGATGCTTTTGCAGGTTCAAAAGGATTGTGCTATTCCATAATCGATATGTCAATAAATGGGGGTTTAGGTGCCGTAACAGTAAAAAACACGCTACTAAAAACACCTGTTTGTGAAAAAATAACTGCCGTTAGAAAACCCTTCTCCGCTGTGGTATGGATTATCACTCGCGGCTGGGATAATGATAGTTTCCATATTTATAAATTGGACAGTGTGGGTTGCAATTTTTACAAGAGTCAAAGTATAGGAACATTAATAACTGGAAGCTCAAACAATTCTGTGGGATATTTAAAAAGCAATATACAAGGTACCAAAATCGCCTATGCCTGCTATCAGGGTTTTGCAGAATTGTTCGATTTCGACCCAACTACCGCTACCTTTAGCAATCCCATAAAACTGAACAATTTGGGCAATGCTTATGGGGTGGAATTTTCGAAAAATGGAACATTACTTTACGTTGGAAGTTCAACATATAAAAAAGTTTGGCAGTACAATCTTGCGGCAGGCTCCCCCGCTAGCATTGTAGCAAGTAAAATTGATGCCGCCACAATTATTGGGCAGGCGGTTTATGCCCTGCAAATGGGTCCCGATGGCATTATTTACATGGCTGTTCCCAGCAATTCCTACGTTTCCAGTATCCCCAATCCAGAAATATTGGGCACAGGCTGTGGTTATATTCAAAAAGCCATTGATTTAAAAGGAAAACTCTGTGCGGCAGGTTTGCCCAATGCCCTAAACAGCGACAATTTTAGTCCGTATTCCGATTTTAAATACCAAGCCATTTGTGCAGGTAAAGCTGTGAATTTTAAGGATACTTTTGATTTTGTGAGTGATTCAATTCGGTGGTATTTTGGATTAAATGGCAAAAATTATTTGGGCAGTTCGGTGCTGCACAATCCCCAATTTACATTTCCAAAATCTGGCACATATACAGTAAAATTAGAAGCCTGGTTAAAACGGGTAAAGGTAGACTCTGTAAGCAAAACAGTGGTTGTTCCAGACACCATACGCGACACCATAAATATAAAAATATGTGATGGTGATTCCATTAAAATTGGAAATAAATATTGCAAAAATACGGGTGATTATTTCGAATGGCTTACCTCCTATTTGGGATGCGATAGTGTGGTGTTGAAACGCTTGAGTTTATGGCCCAAAAACAGCACCACATTGAACAAAACGATTTGTGCAGGCAGTACTTACAACTTTTTTGGCACCGATTATTCTAGCCCTGGAACTTATACCCATATTTTAAAAAATACCAATGGTTGTGACAGCATAATTACTTTGAAATTGTTACAATATCCCAAATCTGAAATGGAAATATTTGATACCATTTGCAGTGGAATTTTATATCCATTTTATGGACAATTTTTAAGCAATTCTGGAACCTACACCAAAACATTCACATCCTATACGGGTTGCGACAGTACAGTGAAATTAAACCTGTTTAAACGCAATTCCTTTACCTACAACATTTCTGATACTTTTTGTTTAAAAGACACCTATATATTCAATGGAATAATACTTACCAAACCTGGTATTTATTCTCAAAAATTTGTGGCTCAAAATGGTTGTGACAGTGTGGTAAAACTCAACTTACAACTGAAACTCTGCTATCCAGTAGTGCCCTGTATTATTGAAATTCCCAATGCTATAACTCCTGATGGAAATAACATTAATGATGTGTTTAAGCCTGTTTTTTCCTGTAATGTTGTTGAATACCGATTGCGAATTGTAAACCGCTGGGGAGAAATCATATACTCCACTGATAATATGGGTGAGCACTGGGATGGTTTTATAGCAAACAAACCTATAGCCGATGGCGTTTATGCCTATATCATAGATGTGGTTGCCCAGCAATCACTGGATCTAGAAAAGCACCATTATGAAGGTACAATTGTGGTGCTGAAATAATATTAAGGGTTCAGAATTTGTTGCAATTTTAAAAAGGCCTTATTCTGCTCTCCACCGAATATCCTGGTGATTTCCAAAGCACTTTCTTGCACAAATTGCGCATTATACCCTGTTAAAAACGCTGCATTTTTATTGGCAAAATATCCAAATTCTTGGAGGCAATATTCCCAGTCAGTTTCGTTTAGGTTGATCCAATCAAACATGGCTTCCACTTTATTGGCCATAACTCCTTCAAAACCTTCAAGCTGTGACCCACGTTTTTGCCATATTTTTTGTACCTGCTTTTTAAGCAAATCAAAACCATCAGCATCTATGGGTTCTTCACAAGAAGCAATTCCATAAAACAAGAAGGCCAATTTTTTGAAAAATTCTTCGCGCACAGCGCTGCTGTTTTCGGTCAATATCGCACTCATATATACAAATTAAGAGTAGAATCTATTAAGAATCAATTTAAATAACTAACGTTTGTTAGTTAACTGCGAAAATCGCAATACAAGGGAACTATCAGTCCTATAAAGTAATACTTATTCCACCCTCAATTGGATAGGTAAAACCTTCCAACTGCTCACTGCTTTGCCATTCACAAATGCCGGTATCCATTGCCCTGACGAAATTTTTAATACCCGAATGGCTTCTTGAGTAAATTCAGGACATGATTTTGTTTCTTCTTCAGCAGAAATCCTTGAAATTCTGCCTTTTGTATCCAACACAAATCGCAACTTCACACTGCCACTAATTCCTTCATCTAAACAGCGGGAGGGATATTGGAAATTTTCACTAACAAATGCTACAAAAGCATTATCACCCCCAACAAACTTTCCTAAAATATTTACAGAACTATCGGAATATATTGAGTCTTTTCCTCCGGTATTGCTTGCTCCAATAGGACCCGAAGAAACACCTACCTCATCTGAACTTCCTTCATTATTCCAACCCATTGAATCTGTAGTTTGACACTGTGCACTCAAATGCACCAAACAACACAATGCAATAAACAATATCCCCTTCACGTCCAATTGCACAAAATTAATTGTTTAATGCGCTTTTTAAGGCCTCTGCCGAAAAAGGACGGTAATCCGTAAATGTTACATTTTCATTGCTGGTTTGGGTATCCCTTACTCCCATTTTCACACTTCCATCATCACCATACACCACTGCTACATAGCGAACATTGCTGCCCGTTGGCACCTTTGTAAGTATATAATTGCCATTGGCACCAGTGGGTTGTATAAAACTGCGCTGGTCTTTAAAAATCACATACACCAAGGCATCTGCTCGTTCAAATTGAAAGTGCTGGGTATCTTTTGAATTGCTGCCGCTAAACCGATCACAGTTAATTTTGGTCAATTGCGAACTGTTCATGGTAAATTCATTCACATTTTGTGCATTGGGATTGGCATTGGTTTCACTTGCGGTTACTGGTGCCTTCTCATTATTGGCAATAGGCGATGTAATAAATACAGGCCCAGGAGTAATGTAATTTTTTGCTGTGGCAAACAGGATATCATATGTCCTACCATTGTCCAGGTTTCCGTCATTCAATGCTATGGGTGGGGCATCCATTAAAACGGCCTTTAGCTTGCCTTGAATTTCAGCGATCAAACTGTTTTTGCTATATTCAGGATATTTGGGTTTTACCGATTTTATCTTGCCTACCGAATTGAACTCTAAGGTATACACAAATGGAATTCCATCTTTCAAAATCTGACTTCGTACATCTGCTGGGACTTTTAAATTCTCATTTACATATTCTTCCAAGGGTTTCCAGTTTCTAAAAATGACAAAAGTGGCAGGTTTGCCATTGATCACTTGGGTGCTTTTCAGCATCTTTATGGTATATCCATCAAATGGTTTATTAGCTGTATCGGTATTCTGTTGAGAAGGCTCTGTGCTCCAGGTAACCATTTCTGTACCTCTGGAATAAAACACCCTAAACCCCGATTTGTCTTTCATATCGGGCACATTAATTTCAACCGATTTGCCACTGCCCAATTGAACTTTTTTATCGCCACTGTATGCTTCCAAATTCACCATTCCACCTGTTTCCAGCAAGCTTCCATCGGTAGTCATAGTGGTTAAACCTGCTTCGGCAAATTCTGAATTCTCCGTATATTCTGTAAGCTTGATTTCCACTTCGCCCAAAACAGGATTGCCTTCTTCATCTACAAAAGCCAATTCTGGAAAAACGATTCTAAAACCTTTGGCGCCTACAATTTCAAATTCACGTGTAAGGTCTTTAATGTCAAAAGATTGGGTTTGAGCACGCATTTCAAACAAGGCCTTTTTTACTTCAATTTTTGCTTTGGCCCTTTTCTGAGCTGCAACTGCTTGTGCATCATTATTGTCTTGCTGATTCCCTGTGTTTTGCTCCCAAGAACTGCCTTGTGGATAGTATACAGGCGGGTAAGTATTTCTAGGGTAGTATACTGGCCGCTGTCTGGGTGATTGTGCTGGCTGTTGGGGCTGTTCCTTTCGTGGTTGCCCTTCAGGTCCTCCTGTTTGTGGGCGGCGATCGGGTTTTTTAGGCAACTCCGGCTGTGCCAAAACTGTTGCTGCAAATACAAAAATACAAATTCCAGTGGTCAGTATTTTTTTCATAATGGTTATTCTTAACTATATAAGTTGCAAAGATTGCGCCAAGATATAAGGTAGTTAATTTTTCAAGGATTTGTATGGCTTCATCTGCTAAAACCATACTTTTGAACCCAGTTGATTTTACCTGAGGATACCCCAACAACATGCTTTACCTTGTTTGAAAAAACAACCCAGCACTTGCATGTACCTCCGTTATTAAACAATCCTTTTAAGGTCAAACCATCAGACTTGTGTTTGATTGCCGCGTCTCAACTTCAGGATATGCTCACCCACCAACAAATATGGGTTCACAATTTTGGGCTCAATCCCGCCATGGACGGACCCATTATTGGCAAAATGTTTGGTGTTTTGGTGGTTAAAAACACAAAAGGAGAATTGGGTTATTTATCTGCTTTTTCGGGCAAAATGGCCGGTGTATTTCACTTACCAGGCTTTGTACCTCCGATTTACGATTACTTGCACGAAAACAGTTTTTTAAACATTGGCATGCAAAAGCTAAACCTTATGAATGCACGGATAAAAGAATTAAACGCCAGCTCTAATACAAAAAACGAAGCATTGATTTTGGATTTAAAAACAAGCAGAAAAACACTGTCGGCATCGCTGCAACAAGAAATTTTTGACAACCATGTTTTCACCAATAGCAGGGGTGAACAAACCAGCATGATGGGCATTTTTGAACTTGAAGGTTATAAAAACCCACCTGCAGGTGCAGGAGAATGCGCGGCTCCAAAACTGTTCCAATATGCCTTTTTAAACAATTACACACCCATAGCCATTTCAGAGTTTTGGTGGGGTGTATCACCCAAATCCGACCATTGGAAACACAAGGAATTCTATCCTGCTTGTAATGAAAAATGCAAGCCCATACTGGGTTACATGCTGCAAAACATCCCACTTGAATAGCTTTGGCGGCCCTCACTTCGTTCGGGCCTCACCCCACCCTATTATTCCCACATTGCGTTTATAACTCCTGCATTTCACTCGCATTTGTTCAGTAAATTTGCGCTTGAATGTCAAAAATTCGTATAGGAATATTTTTTGGCGGTGCCAGCAGAGAACGCGAGGTATCCTTTGCCGGTGGACGCACTGTTTACGACAATCTCAATAAAGAACTGTTTGAAGCAGTCCCCTTTTTTATAGATCCTTTTGGTACTTTTATTAAAACCGATTGGCAATTTATTTACAAAGGCAGCATTCGCGATTTCTATCCTCCTGCAGCCTTCTTGCCCGATTTGCCCCATGGCTTTCAGATTTATGCCGAAAGCTTGAATCCAGATAAAGACGCCCAAAAAGCCATGGCAAACGCCATTGGTACTATTGTTCCTGCTGAAGAAATTTCACAATATATCGATTTCGCTTTTCTGGCTTTGCATGGTGTCTATGGCGAAGATGGCAGCATACAAGGACTCATGGAATGGTTGCAAATCCCATATAGCGGTTCAGGAATTTTTGCCAGTGCCTTGGGCATGAACAAGGCCCGCCAAAAAGACTTTCAGGAACGCGCAGGTTTGTACGTAAACCACTACCAAATTGTTCGCAGAAACGATTGGGTAAATACCGATGAAGACAGCAAACACCGCATATTCCGCTTTGCCAATGTAGAATTTAAGGAGCAATTTGTAGTAAAACCTGCCAACCAAGGCAGCTCCCTTGGTGTGTCTGTCTTAAAACACCCCAATTACCGGGAATTTGAATCGGCCATGGACTTGGCTTTCTTTAGAAAAAAAGTGTATGCCGATGAATGGAACAACTTGTCTGAAGATGAAAAAGTATCCTTTATCAAGCAGAATTGCGATATCAGAAGCGGACTGGGATTGCCAGTTACTGCAAACGGTACTCAAATTTTCTTGCCGCATGTTCTCTTGGATTTTCTCAATTCTGAATTGCAAATTCAGGATGAAGTGTTTTTAGAAGCACCAGAAAATGAGATTGAAATTGTACTCGAAGAATTTTTAGAGGGCCGCGAATTCAGTTGCATTGTTTTGCGCGATGAGAAAGGCAATCCAGTTGCCCTGCCCCCTACTGCCATTATTAAAAAGACCGACCTTTTTGATTACCGCAGCAAATACCTCCCTGGTTTAAGTCAAAAAGAAACGCCCATTCAAGCCAATGATGAAATTGTAATGGACATCCGAGATGCTTGTGTTTCCCTTTTTGAATACTTTGGCTTTAATACTTATGCCCGTATCGATGGCTTTTTGGTGAACGAGAGTGAGATTTTCCTCAACGACCCCAATACGACTAGCGGCATGATGCCCAGCAGCTTTTTCTTTCACCAGGCTGCAGAAGTGGGTTTAAATCCCTCTCAATTTCTCACTTTTATCATCCATCAAAGTTTGCGTGAACGCATACTCACCCATACTTTTTCGGGCAAATACCATAAAATACTTGCCAGTTTAGACGAAAACTTGTCGGTAGATATTGCCGAAAAGCCACAGAAAAAACGCATTGCTGTTATTATGGGTGGTTACAGTTTCGAACGGCATATTTCTATGGAAAGTGGCCGCAACATTTACGAAAAACTCAGCAGCAGCAGCGAGTTTGAACCCATACCCTTATTTCTTACTGGCAGCGCCGACAATTTGCAGTTGTACAAACTCCCTGTAAACTTTATGCTTAAAGACAATGCCGATGATATTCGTGAAAAAATTGAGCATTACAGGGAGAATGAAATGCTCAATACTTGTATTGAAGAAGCCGCTGAAATTACTGCAAAATACAATCCCACTGGGGCCATTTTTAAACCAGAACGCATTCCTTTTTCTGAACTTCCAAGCATTTGCGAAGGGGTATTTATTGCCCTTCACGGTCGCCCAGGCGAAGACGGAACCTTGCAAAAGGAATTGGTAAAATTAGGCCTTTATTACAATGGCAGCGAAGCTTCGAGTGCTGGAATCACCATCAATAAGTATGTTACCAATGAGATGCTGAGGGAAGCTGGCTTTTTGGTTGCCGATCATTTGATGCTCGAAAAAGACAAGTGGTTGGCCAATTCAGCTGGTATGGAACAAGAAATCATCTCCAGATTCGGATTGCCACTTATTGCCAAACCTGCTGATGATGGCTGCAGCGCCGCTGTGCGCAAAGTAAAATCGCCTGCAGAATTGCACCATTTTATTGAGGCTATTTTTAGGAGTGAAAACAAACCTACTGCTACAATGCAACAAAACTTGGGACTCCTGCCCAATGAAGAGTTTCCTGCAAAATCGGAACTGCTGATCGAAAAATTCATAGAAAAAGGCGCAGCCACAAGGTTCTTAGAAGTTACTGGGGGCATGCTTTGCCACCGCATTGCAGATGGATCTTGTGAATATGAAGTATTTGAACCCAGCGAATCGTTGGCTGAAACAGAAATCTTAAGTCTAGAAGAAAAATTCCTGGCCGGAGAAGGTCAAAATATCACCCCATCTCGGTTTTCTGCAAATCCTGAGGAACAGAAAAACATCAGCCAACAAGTGAAAACTACATTTGAAAAGGTGGCACGCACTTTGAATGTTACCGGCTACTGCCGTATTGATGCATTTGTGCGCATATTTGCAGATGGAACCGTGGAAACCATTATTATTGAAATCAATTCATTGCCTGGCATGACACCCGCTACTTGCATCTACCATCAAGCAGCCATTAATGGTTACAAGCCTTTTGATTTTATTAGCGAAATTCTCAAATTCGGAAAACAATCTTTAAGCTTACATGCGTAAAAATCTGTTCATCAATATTGCACTCATATTTGTAGCATTATTCTTGTTTCTTTGGCTGGTTTTTATGGGTATGGGCATTTATACCCGCCACAACCAATCGGTTACAGTGCCCAATTTAAAGGGGGTAAAACTCGATGATGCCATAGCCAAGTTGGAAGATGCCAATCTGAGGTACGAAATATTTGATTCTGTTTACAATGCAGATTTTAAAAAAGATGCCATAACAGAGCAAGATCCAGAAAGTGGCAATTTGGTAAAACCCGGCAGAATCATTTACCTCTCGGTAAATAGTTTGGCCAAACCCAAAGTAAAAATGCCAAAACTGATTGACCAAAGTTTTGCTTTGAGCAAAGCGGTATTAAAAAGTGTGGGACTTGAATTGGGAGAAGTTACCTTTAAATACGATGAAATTGGAAACAATCTGGTAATGGAACAATTGTACAATGGCAGCAGCATTCCTCCTGGCCGTCAAATAGAAAAAGGCTCTAAAATAGATTTGGTAGTGGCCACCAACCGCAGGGCTGGCGGAGAACCCACAAGCGATTCTACTGACATACCAATGCCCATAGACGAGGCCGTTCCAAACGATGAAATCAATCCATAATTTCAAAGATTCTTTACAATTGGCAAACAATAATTTCCTTTTAAAACTGTTAGCATTTTCACACATGAAAAAAACCTTGTTTTGTGCCCTTATTTCTTTGAGTTCCGGTATTGCATTTTGCCAAGGACCTGTGCTTACTCCATTGGGGCAAAGAACCCAAGCTCCTGCTATTGATTTGCGCACAGCAGCCATCATTACAGATACCCTTGAACTCCCTTTTTTCGATGATTTTACGGTTGCTGCTGGTTACCCTCTATTAAACAGGTGGACAGACAATCAAGTTTGGATTAACAATACATTTCCAGTAAATCAGCCCAATTACAATGTGGCTACATTCGACCACTTAAATCAATACGGCGCACCCTATACTACCTTAAATAAAAACACTTCTGTATATGCTGATAGCCTCACCAGTATTCCCATAAAACTCGATTTCTTTAAAACGGGTCCATCTACTACCCAAAATTATACCATTACCGATAGTATTTTTCTTTCATTCTTTGTAGAAATGAACGGCTTGGGAGATGCACCAGAGGCTGAAGATTCATTGATTTTGTTTTTTCTGGACAATGCTGGTAAATGGCAGCGCATGTGGAATAAAACTGGAAGTGCTGTAAATAAATTTGATTTGATTTTGGTGCCTGTAAATGAATTTGAATTCTTACACAATGCCTTCCAATTTCGATTTGTAAATTTCACCCGTTCCACTGGCAATTTAAACCATTGGCATATCGATTATGTGCGCTTGGAAAAATACAAAAAACGCACCGGTGGTTTTGATGTTTTTAATATTAAAGATGTGGCCATTACCACTCCGGATTATAGCTTTCTCAAATATTACCACAGCATGCCTTACAGCCATTACAAGGCAGATGTAAGTGGACAAACCAATGCCAGCAATACCCTTACTCTAAAAAACCTCGACGCAGGCGGCACATTACCCGTTCAAACCCGGTTTGCCATGCAAGTGCGCAACCAATACAACACCCTAGTGTACGATTTTCCTTTTGCTGCAAATAGCCAGAATGTGAGCAAAGACCAACCTGCGGTAATCAATTATCCCAGCATTCAAATGGATACTTTTTCGGGTGCCAATCCTTGCTTTACGGTGAAATACCTTACCATTCCCCAAAGCAATGATGGTACGCCTGATGCCTACAATACCAGCAGCGACAACAATACCATTACCGTAAACCATTGCTTCAATCCATGGTATGCTTACGATGATGGTTCTGCAGAAGGTGGCTTTGGTTTGGATTATGCATTTCTCGGAAATATCAAAGGGCAATTTGCCATGAAATTTGAGAATGTAAAAAAAGACAGCCTGCGAGGTTTGGCCATTTATTTTAATAGAAGCGAAAGCGATGTAGCGTTTCGCAGTTTCTATCTCAGAATATGGAAATCCCTTTCCCCTATTGGCCAACCCGATAATAAAGATGAATTGATTTATGAAAAATATGTGTCAAAACCGAGTTATACCGATAGTATCAACCATTTCTCTTACATTTTTTTCGACACCACTTTAATTTTAGATGCCGGTACTTTTTATTGCGGTTGGCGCCAAAACCAACCCTATATTTTGAACGTGGGTTACGACAACAATTACCGCTATTTGGGACAAGATGCAGGCAACCCCAATTTGTTCCACAACCTACTCGGACAATGGGAACGCAGCGATGCAGGCATCAAAGGAACACCCATGATTCGTCCTTTATTGGGTAAGAATATCGACTATACTTTTAGCACTGAAAAAATCAGCCAAAACAAAACCCAAATATTTCCAAATCCTGCACAAAATATCGTAAATTTTAAATCCAATACCGCCATTTCCAAATTACAGATATTTGATTTTTCTGGTCGTTTGTTATTCGAAAAAAACCAGCCTGGAAATGATTTGGACATTGCATTTTTAAAAGCAGGAACCTATGTGTTTTCATTGACCAATGTGGCCGGAGAAACCACAAATACCGCCATCATAAAACAACAATAACCGCATGCAAGACATTACCTCAATAGAATTAAAATCCCGATTGGACCAAGGTGAAAACATCCTCATTATCGATGTTAGGGAACCTTATGAATTTGAAGAATACAATTTGGGTGGAAAATTAATCCCCCTGGGCACTTTACCTGAACAAATAGATGAATTGGAAGACTATAAAAATTCAGAAATTGTGGTGCATTGCCGTTCAGGTATGCGCAGCGCTTCGGCCAAAGCTTTTCTAGAACAACATGGTTTTACCCAAGTGCGCAATTTATTGGGTGGGGCTATGGATTTCCAAGCCAATTTTGGTTAAAA
>JADYZD010000235.1 GCA_020853295.1 Bacteroidia bacterium
AGTGGATCCTGTTTTACGGGGAACCAACTGGGAAGGAATAAGATATGAAGCTTATGCAACAAAGCATGCAAGTTATAAATACCTGAGTTAAACTTAAAATTAAAAATATCAAATTTACCTCAAAAAAGTGTTTTTAACATATTATATTTGCAGTCCGATTTTGAGAAATCCTTCTCAATTGAGGTGTTATTTGGCGGTTGTAGCTCAGTTGGTTAGAGCATCGGTTTGTGGTACCGAGGGTCGCCGGTTCGAGCCCGGTCAGTCGCCCCAGGGAATTCCCATGAAAAATTTCACACGCACAGCAACAGCGGTCTTTGTTACCGCTGTTTTTTTTTCTTGTGGAGGTAAAAACTCCAGTTCAGAAAGTTCAGACTCTACTTCGGTGCACCATGATCATGGAGCCCCAATAACCGATACAGCAATTATCAACACTGGACAAGGGGTTTCTTTTGCCAATCTAAAGAATGGCGAAACCGTAAGTAGCCCTTTTGTTGTGAAGTTTGATATTGCCGGAATGGAAGTAGAACCCATTGATAGCGGTGTTAGGGCCAATAAAGGCCACCACCATTTGCTCATCGATACCCTCAATTTTGTTCCAGCTGGTGCAGTTGTACCCATGATTGATAATAGGGCATTGCACTTTGGCAAAGGCCAAACAGAAACCAAACCCCTAACCTTAGCACCCGGAAAACATACCCTTACCATGCAGTTTGGGGATGGGCTTCACCGCAGTTATGGTGTGAGAATGAGCAAAACCATTACCATTACGGTAAAATAACTGTTTAATTTGTTTGGTTGCCATCCAGCAGCGGCAGTACCATTGTCTTGTGGTTTTTCTGCTTGTGCAGCTTCAGTGGCTATTTCTTCAAAAATTAAAACCTGTTGGCAACTTAAATAGAAATAGTTCAATGGTAAATTCACCAAGATTCATGTTTTTTAATGCGCCCCATAATCTTTTCCAAGGCAGATTTAAGTTTATGCAAAGCACCAGACAGGGCCAATTCCATATTGTCTGCTTTGTTTGAAACAGCAATGGGTTGACGTCCCTCAATTCTGGCTTCAAGCGTGCACAAAACGTCATTTATTCCCTCTTTTGCGCCATTTTCGTCGGCAAAATGAACTTCTATTCTTGTAATATGTGATTCATATATTTTTAATTTTTCGGAAATTTCCGATGTAAAATATTCCTGATGCCTTTCGCCACCTTTTACCGTTTTGTCGGTATTCAATTGAATTTTCACCCTATTTTATTTAATCAAGTTTGCGAACAATATCTTCATCCAAATCAATATGGTCATCACCACCTATACTATAGTAGTTGTTTTCCTCATCTTCATCTCCCACTAATTCTTGTGGGTCATCCAATTCTGAACCTGGCACATCCAAATCTTCGCCTGTTAAATCGTCTGAAAATTCTTTCTCATTTGAGGCATGCAATTGCTCATTCGCAACTTTTTTCTTTGAATCATCTTCCGGGTCCAATTCGCTTTCTTTCTTTCCTTTTACATAAATATCCTCTGCAGCAGGATAAGAAAGGGCATCGGGGAATTGCAACTTTTCAGCTTTGTCTTTAACAGAACTAGAGCTATGGGTTTTCGAATATTCAGTTAAAATACCTTCTAAAGAATTGCAATAATCCTTCAAATTTTTTGTACTAATTTCTTTGAATGCCACACCTGATATTTTTTCAGGAATTTCATCAATATACTTAGACAATTCAGGATACTCTTCATGAATTTTCATGGTGAATCCTACAATTTCTTGTTCCAATTCCGTCTTGTCCTTCATTATTTAACTTTTGGGGGATTGTTCACTTGATCTATTGACAATTTTTTGGTGCAGAAAAACCAATCATAACAAGTTACCCCTTCTACTTTTGTTTCCATGCGGTCTCTAGCCACACCGCATGAACCAGCAGTAGGCACAATCACATCATCACCTGGATTCCAATTTGCAGGAGTAGCAACAGAGTATGCATCGGCTGTTTGCAAAGCCACTATTACCCGTTTGATCTCATTAAAATTTCTACCCAAAGAAAGTGGGTAATAAATCATGGCGCGAATCACACCTTTGGGGTCGATAAAAAACACAGCCCTAACAGCCTTTGTGGTACTTTCACCCGGCTGTATCATACCATACTTTTTTGCAATTTCCATAGAAATGTCCTCAATTAATGGGAAAGTCACTTCTATGTCTTTCATGCCATTAAATTCTATTTTCTCCTTTATGGTTCGCAACCAAGCTATGTGGCTATACAAACCATCAATAGACAATCCAACCAACTGGGTATTTACAGCGGCAAATTCTGCCTGCATATTGGCAAAAGTCATAAATTCAGATGTACACACTGGGGTAAAATCGGCAGGATGGCTAAAGAGAATTATCCATTTCCCCAGATAATCGGTTGGAAATTGAATATTTCCTTGAGTGGTTACAGCATTAAATTCAGGTGCTTTGTCGCCAATTCTAGGCATGGGTATGATAGTTTCTATATTTTCCATTGTATATTTTTTTAAATTTTAAATTCGTATTTCTCTTGCAATTCGGTATTTGTACAAACACCCAATAAGATGCCATTGAGGCCTATGCTGCATGCTGGCGGTCCATTAAAAGTAAGCTATTTAGTAATTTTAATTATTCCAAATCCATATCGGAAATTGCCACAATTACCTGATTTCTTCTGCCAA
>JADYZD010000236.1 GCA_020853295.1 Bacteroidia bacterium
AATTATTAATAGACCCAACAGTTGATAAAGGTTTAGAATCAAATATTTATTATACGGGTACATATGAAATAGGTACTTTAAGATTAATTCAAAAATACCTTGCTCCAGGTGACACCTTTATTGATGTTGGCGCTAATATAGGCTTGATGTCCATCTTTGCTTCACAGTGTGTTGGTAATGCAGGAAGTGTGCTTTCATTTGAAGCAAATCCAGATACTTTGAAAATATTGAATCAAAATATTTCAATTAATAATATAAACAATATTAAAACTTCTGGAATTGCATTAGGAAGTCAAGTTGGCAAAGGTAAAATTTTTAGCAACTTGGCTCTAAACAGAGGCAGTGCTTCAATTGTCACCCATGCAGAAGGTTCTGCATCTTATGAAATTGAAATAAAACCTCTAGATGAATTACTAGAACCAAACCAGACAATTCATCTTATTAAAATTGATATTGAAGGATATGAACTTGAAGCACTCAAGGGAATGACAAATTTGCTTTCATCTAAAAACGCACCAAAACTTATTGTAGAATGTGGTGAAAAAATTGAAGGTGTTGAATCTTCAAAAGAGTCTGTTTTTAGGTTTATTAAATCAATAAACAACTATAAGATATACAAGCTTATTGGTGGTAAAGGTAAACTATCTAAAATGGTAGAAATTACTACTGAATCAGAATTGCCGATGCACGACAATATGATTTGCATCATCAATTAACCCCCAACAATTTTCTTTCTATAACCCGATGTACTGAGTCCGTGGTTGCGGTTGGTGTAATATATTTCGGGCACCAAATTGGGGGCGGTGATGGGTTTGCCTTTGTAATCTTCGCCCAAAAAACGGATTTGATAATTGCCGTTTGACAGCAAATCTGTCAATTCTTGTTCGGTATTGTATTCCAATACTTCATCTACATATTTGCAAGAATTGAGTATCATTTTCCTTTCTTCTAAAGTAAAAATGGGTGGCTTTTTTCCAGGATTTATGGTATAGTCGATATCGGCACAACTGTTTACTGCCACCACCAAATAATCGCAATGCTCGCGGCATTCTTGCAACATCAGCACATGGCCTGCATGAAACAAATCAAATACCCCGCAAGCAAAACCCTTTTTCATTTTCTATTTTCCATGTATTGGTCCAATACCACATGCAAAATTACCTGGTGGTAACACTCTACAATACCATAAGAATGCTGGGGGATATAAAATTGCAAATCACCCATTTGCTTCAATTTATTGTCGGCAGAAAACCCACTTAAAGTGATGGTTTTACCCCCAATTTGAGCAGCAGTGTTTATGGCATTTACAATATTGGGACTGTTGCCAGAGCTGCTTATTGCAATAAGTAAAGATTCGTTATCGAAATACAATTTCAACCATTCTGCAATGGCGTTTTCATAGCCATAATCATTGGCATAACAGGTAATTAAGGCTGCGTCTGAAAAAGCAAAAGTTTGAAAACGGGCCATTTTACCAAAGTCTTCATACATGTGAGAACAAATGCTATTGGAACCTCCATTGCCAATAAAGAATATTTTTTTTACGCCATCCAACATGCCCACTGCAGTGTTGATGTCATTTTCAACTGCAGGATTTTGAAAATATTCTTGAAATGCGGTTTTATATGAATTGAGCAGCATGTTTGATAAGGTTATCTTTGGTTACACTTTTTTCATTACACAACCAGGTAGTACTTAGGCTTGCAGCCAAGCCCGGGATGAACTGGTATTTATGGGCATCATTAAAACTGGCAATGAGTGAGGCAAAGGCATAAAAGGTATCGCCTGCGCCAATGGTGTCCACAATTTGAGTGCGGTACACGGGTTGACGCCAAATGTCTTTGCCATTAGTAAGCACTGAGCCTTTGCCGCCTAGGGTTACAAAAAGCAACTGTGTATTCAATTCATAATGAAACAGTTGCAACAAGAGGTTGTCGTCCATACTTTCAAAGCGGGTATTCATTTGCAAACTGGCTTCACGCAAATCCATACAAATCATTTTTTTATGGTATTGTTTCCATTTGCTAATTCTGTTAAAGCCAAAATTATTGCTATTGGTTTGGGCCATAAAACAGAACTCCCCGTTTTCATTCAATTGATCGCAATACCCATGGCCAAAATCTGCAACAATGACCAAATCATAATCGCGGGCAGAAAATTGAATATGGCCAAAATCTTGGTGTGAGAATTTATTGATTTCGATGTGTTTGCGGTTGTCATCCACATCCACATACCTGGTTTTAACAATGGAGCCATCGGGATTGGAAATGAGGTCAATGGATTTTACAAAATCGCGCAAGTGATTTGCAATGGCTTTTGCACCGCCCTCCTGCACATTTTTCTCACCTTCCAAACTGATCACTGGGCAATTGCTTTTCATGGAATTGCCTTCATAGCTTACAGGCACAAATTCGTCTTGAATGGTTTCACCAACCACCAAAACCCTATAACCTGCAACCCGATTAAAAAACTCGTTTATATCTGACAGCATTGTGAATGAACTACAAAAATACAGTGTTTTATCCATCTAAACTTATTGGGAATTGGTAGTAAATACAAAATGCGGGAGAATTTTTTGCCTTTTCTGCCATAGTTTTGAAGCGTGGGAATAGTTGCAAGACAGGGTTTTAAAGCCGCCATATCCAACTATTTGGGTGTTTTATTGGGTTTTCTAAACCTGTTTTTTTTGTTTCCCAAGTTTTTTGAACCCACTGAACTGGGTGCCATAAGGCTTCTGCTCGAAGCAGGTGCCGTAATAAGCAGTTTTGCATTATTAGGCACCAATTATAGCATCAACCGGTTTTTCCCCTATTTCCGAACAGACGATCAAAAACACAATGGTTTCTTTTTTTGGGCATTTATGATGCCACTTGTGGGCTATACCATCGTATTTATAGCTTTGGTTTTTTTCAAGGCCGAATTGTTGTCCGCCTTTAAATACGACAAACTGATCCTCACAGGTTTGTATCCGATGTTGTTGGCTTTGGTATTTTTTTCATTGTTTCAAACGGTGTTGGAAACTGCAAATGCCAATCATGGGCGAATTGCTGTGCCCAATTTTTTAAGAGAAGTGGTATTGCGAATCATCATTCTGGGTGCAGGTACACTTTTCTATTTTGATATTATTGACTTTATAACCACCGTATGGCTGATGGTAGGCGCATATGGCCTTATTGTCATCATCAATTTCTTCTATTTAAGAACACTTACCCTAATTCATTTAAAACCCAGTTTTGAATTTTTCACCAACAACCCAGACCTAAAGAGGGACATGATCAAATTCACCGCGTGGCTATTTTTAGGAGGCATCACTGGCCTGGTGGTGAGTAAAATCGATTTTTTAATGATATCGGCTCAGAAAAACTTAGCCAATACCGCCATTTATAGCATAGGGTTTTACTTGGCACTCTTAATTGAGATACCCAAAAGAACCATTTTGCAAATTTCAGCCCCAATAATTGCGAACCACATGAAGAACAATGACCTTGAAAAGGTAAACAGCATGTACAAGCAACTGGCGCTGAACCAATTGTTGGCTGCCAGTATTTTGTTTTTTGCCATTTGGTTGAATATAGACAACCTTTTTCAGGTGATGCCAAACGGGGATTATTACAAGGCCGGCAAGATGGTGGTATTTATTATAGGTATAGGCCGCCTTATAGACATGGTAGGGAGCACAGCAGGCCCAGTTATGGCAAATTCCAAATACTACGCATGGGGATTGATTAATTTTGTAATTGCCATAGTGGTAGCGGTAATCGCAAACTACTTTATGATTCCTATTTTTGGGATTAATGGCGCGGCTGGTGCAACAGTGATAACATTTTTGCTTTCTCAAGGTATGGCCATTTACATCATTTATAAAAAAATGGGATTGCACCCCTTTGAAAAACGCCAATGGTATATACTTTTAATATTGGCGCTTTTTTTAATACCCACCATATGGGGCAAATGGTTAACAAATCCATATTTGGATGGCATGGTTAGAACAATTGTTCTATTGGGGCCGATGCTTTATATCCTATATAAAGTAAAAATTTCTACTGAGTTCAATCAAGCGGCAGACAAGGTGGTACAAGGCATTCGGCAGCGCTTGAAAGTTTAGAATTACAGGCCATAGCATCAGCTAAGTGTCATTTAGGTGGATAAATCGACCAAATTTGACCACAATGCTATTGGAATAGTAGTATTAAATGATTTAATTCGCAGTCTAACTACTTTAGAAAAACAAACATGAAAAAGTTATTACTCGTTGTTACTGCTGCTGCTATGACCTTTGCAGTTGCTTGTAAGAAAAAGAAAACTGACGACACATCAGGTCCAAAAGCTCCAACATCTTACACTTCAAAAGCCCTTTTGGAGTATTTCAGTGGTGCATGGTGCGGCTACTGCCCAGATGGCCGTGTGTATGCAGAAAACATGGAAAAGAAATACGGTGCAAACAACTTCTATTATGTAACCATTCACCAAGGTGACGGTATGCAAACACAAGAGTGCCTTGACCTAATTTCTCAATTTACTGTAACCGGCTACCCAACAGGTATGGTTAACCGTATTGGTGGAAAAGCTGACAACCGTGGAACTTGGGATGCAAAAGCATCAGGTGCTTTGGGCGAATTGGCTAAATGCGGTCTTGCTATTGATGCAACTGCAGGTTCTGGTACCAAATATACTGTAAAAGTGCAATTGGGTGTTGGTTCTAAAGATTTGCCAGATGCTTCTTACAAAATGAATGTGTTTTTGGTAAAACACAAAAACTTTGCTGATGCACAAACCAACTATTACTACAAATTGGTAAGCACTCATCCTTATTACAACAAAGGAACAGGTATTGGTCAATATTTGACTGATCAAAACGGTACCAAATATGAAGTTTCTAAAATTGATCCTTATGACCACCCAAATGCTTTTTGGGATGCTCTAACTCCAATTTCAGGTGCTACTGTTGCTGCTGACAAAACCAAAGCTGGTTCACTTAGCGATTATTCTTATGATGTAAACATTACCAACGGTGGTGCTGATGAGTATTTCATCATTGCATTTGCTTCTGTTGGTGGTTTGTATCCTCAAATCATGAACGTTCAAAAATGCGAATTCGGTGCTAAACAAAGCTTCGACTAATTCAAAAATGATATTCATAAAAAAACCCGCCTAGTGCGGGTTTTTTTATGTTTCTTGGTTTTGGTTACTTGCCTTTAAATTCAGCTTTGCGTTTTTCTACAAAAGCATTCATCCCTTCTTTTTGATCTTCAGTTGCAAACAACATATAAAAATTCTTCCGTTCAAAATACAGGCCTTCCTGTAAATGTGAATCGAAGGCTTTTAACACCGATTCTTTGGCCAGTTGCACCGCTATTGGCGACCTAGTTGCAATATCTGCGGCCAATTTAATTGCCTCTTCAAGATACAAAGCCTCAGGTACAACCCTATTGATCAAACCTGCGGCAGCAGCTTCTTCAGCAGAAATAAATTTACCTGTGAGCACCATTTCCATGGCCAAAGCCTTGCCCACAGCCTTGGTAAGGCGTTGTGTACCACCAGCACCTGGCATTACCCCAATATTAATTTCGGGCTGTCCAAATTTGGCCGTGTCGGATGCAATTATCATATCACAATGCATAACCAGCTCGCAACCACCACCCAAAGCGAAGCCGGAAACTGCTGCTACTATTGGTTTCTTTGTTTTGCGAATGGCATCCCAAGTGCTAAACTGGTCAATTTTAAGCATATCAATAGCCCCTTTGCCCGCCATTTGTTTGATATCGGCGCCTGCAGCAAAAGCCCTGTCGTTACCGGTGAGCACAATGGCCCTGACAGTATCATCTTCATCAAGAGCAGCAAAAGCAGCTTTTAATTCCAACATTAAACCCAAATTAAGGGCATTTAATTCTTTGGGACGGTTTAGGCGAATGAGTGCCACATAGGGGGCAACCTCTTTTTCTACCAGAATAAACTCAAATTCCATGGCACAAAAGTAAGCAAACTATAAAATCATACACGGCAAATGGAAGTAAAGCACTTGCCAAAAATAAACCATGCCAGTAAAGCCAGGGCGCTGCCGATGGCAGCGCCGCCAATCACATCTGCTGGCCAGTGCACTCCCAAATAAACACGGGAATATGCCACCAAAGCAGGAATTATGAGAATTAACCACATGTTTCTACCTCTGATTTGTAAAAACAATGCAGCAAATACATATATGGCAAAAGTATTGGCCGCATGGCTGCTAACAAAACCATATTTGCTATTGCCATCTTTGGAATCCGGGGTTCTTACTTCTAGCATTTTTACACCACTTACCTTTTCTATTTGGTTGGGGCGAATTCTTTTTACATTCGGCTTCAATAATTTTGAGCTGATAGAATCTGATAATGAAACTGTAATGCCCAACAAAAGGAGCACTACCCAAACATTCATTTTGTATTTTTTAATAAACGCGAATAAAATAACCAAATAGAAAGGCAACCATACCCATTTGCTGCTAATTAAAATCATCAATGGATCTAACCAAGGTGCCGATGCGGTGTTGTTAATAAAATGAAACAACAAATGGTCGATATGTCGGAGAAAATCCATCATAAAGGCTTTTGAGAAATGATGATAATTCTTGGGGATTGTAAGGCATTAAAATCCGACAATTGATAATTGCCAAAAACACTTTTTACATGAAAGCCCACGCTGGTATGCAAATCTTGGAGTTCTTCGCAAGAATACACCTTTACCTTTTCCATAAAATCTTGGTTTTCTTGCTGCTGAACCACCCGAATTTTCTTAATAATATATGGAGGCTCCCATTGTTTCTGAATCTCAAAACGCAGTTTGTTGCATTCTTGCACTGAAGAAGCTGGCAAGCCCGCTGTTATCGGCAAACCATTGATATAGTCTTGAACAAAATAACCCCCAGGCAACAACATATTGAAAATATTCTGTAGGGAATCCAAATCTTCTTGTTGGGTTTCGAAATACCCAAAACTGGTAAACAAATTCACCGCAGCATTGAAATTTGCAGACTTGTAGGGGTTTCTGATATCGTGAACTTCAAACAATTCACTCCCCAGGGCATGCAATTTGGCGTAGTTGATACTGTTGTTGCTTAAGTCATAACCAGTAACTTGGCAACCCATGCCGGCCAGTACTCTGCTATGACGGCCCTTACCACAAGCAATATCTGCTACCTTTGCACCGTTGCCTAAAGACAAGTGTTTGCACAAATTCTGAATAAATTGAGCCGCCTCATCCTCATCTCTATTTTGATAAAGGGTATGATAGTACTCAGTATCGAACCATTCTGCAAACCAGCCTTTCTTATCCACCTGTGAAATTTTTTTCAAAGATATTGTAACTTGTGGTAAACCCATTGCGTATAACCAAAACAGGATGAATGCCGCACAATACAATACATGTGTTGACATGCATAGTGATGCGTTGTACCGCTTTGCCCTGAAAAACTTAAAGGACCAAGATGAAGCCAATGAAATTGTACAATCCAGCTTTGAAAAACTATGGGTTAAAAGGGAAGATGTGGACTTTGAAAGGTCGCGCAGCTACCTCTTTACCACAGCCTACCATTGCATGGTTGACTTTTGGCGAAGGGCTAAAAAAACTACCATGATTAGCGAAGAGATTGAAAATACAGCGAGCACCAACGCGGTGGAGTACAAAGGGCTTAAGGCCATTTTGGAAAACGCCCTAGCTCAGTTGCCTGAAATTCAGCGAACCGTTATTCTACTTAGAGATTATGAAGGCTACAGCTACGAGGAAATTGGCGGAATTACAAACTTGAACGAAAGCCAAGTAAAAGTATATATTTTTAGGGCAAGACAAACACTAAAAAACATTATCGGCAGTTTGGAGGCCGTTTTATGAAAAAGATAACTGAAGAACAACAAATGCGCATTTTCGATTTGCTCGAAGGCAATCTTTCTGAAAAAGAAAAAGCCACGCTGGTGAATGAAATTGCGGCAAACGAGGCCATGCAATACGAGTATGGGTTAATGGCCAAGACTTATTTAAACAAAGTAGATGATGCCATTACATTCCCGAACAAGGCAGTTCTATACAAAAACACCGGGCTACTGGTGGCATGGAACCCCATGAAAAGGTATGCTGCCGCTGCTGCCGCAATTTTATTGTTCGGTTTTGGAGGATGGTATTTTAGCAAACAAAACCCCACTTTAGGAGATAATCTTGCCAAAAGCACTGAAAATGCTGCCCCGGTGGAAGCAAACGATAGCAACACTGAAGCCAAAGAAGGGATTAAAGAACAACAAGTAATTAAAAATTCACAAAGTGCAAAATTTGGGTCTGTGGAAACGGGAAGTAGCAATGGTGATGCACAATTGCGGGACACCAGCAGAAAAACACAAGCAGTGCAAAGACCTGAAAACTTTCAAAAAGAAACCGAACCTACACCAGTTATGCAAGTGGCCAATGTTACGAGCAATGTAGTTGTGCATAATGATACTGTAATTGTTTACCAAACGGATAATGGGCCAGTTTCCCACACCAAAAAGCGTTCATTGAGCTACAAATTGTTTAACAACTCTAAAGCAATGCTGGCCAATTTACAACTGCCACAAGTACAATTTAAAACAGAACCCAAAGCAAACCGCGCCATACCCAAAGTAAAAATGCAAATTAGAACATACAACACCGACGTCATAGCAACACTAATAGATTAAAACATGAAAACCATGAAACGCAATATGTACATGAATGCAACAGGCCTAGTACTTGTAGGCTTTTTCACAGGAATTTTGTTTGCCCAAACAGATACAACTGAGGTAAAACGTGAAAATACCCGAATTGTAATTATTAAAAAAACACACGACAGTATTGAAGATGCACGCGATACCATAGAAATGCATTGGAGAAACGGGGAAGAAAACTATGTTCCCCAACCACAGGCTATTCTTAGCGAAGGCAGCTTCAATTTTGGATTTGCTGCATTAAGCAAACCAGGCAACTCAAATACATTGGCATCTATGCCTGAGTTGAAAACCGGCAAAAGTTTCCATATTGGAGTGGAACAAGGTTGGGGATTTAATTTGGTAGCCCACAAGTTAAGGCTATGGACAGGCGTTAGGTATGATATACTGAATTTTAGATTTTCCAATCCCGATACCCGTTTAAAAGGAGAGCAAAACAACTTTGGCTACACCATTGATTCAGCTGCCAATTCTGTAAAAAGCAAACTTGTAGTGAATTATATTGGAGTACCTGTAGCCATCGGCTACCAAAGCAACAAACACAGCATTGGCAAAGGTTTTTCCATAAAAGCTGGTGTAAATGCCGGTTACAGGGTGCGCACCCATACCAAAGTAAAAACCGAAAATGGCAATAAGGACAAGGTGTTTGATGATTTCAACGCCAATAATTTTGCCATTACACCTTTTGTATATGTGGGTTACAATTCCGTGGGATTGTATGCACGCATGACCACAACCCCTTTCTTTAATGAAAACGAAGGGGCAGATATTCAGTGCTTTCAGTTTGGGCTGGTTTTGCAATAAAACATCAATAAACCAAGTACTAAAATGGGTTTTCTATACAAATAGGAAACCCATTTTCATTTTTACATTTGGTATTGCTTTCATTGGGCTAATTTTGCAGCCGAATTACTATGACACAACGCAACTGGACCCCTATAAAAGAATACAGCGATATCCAATTTGATTTTTTTGAAGGGATCGCAAGGGTAAGAATAAACCGCCCTGAAGTTTACAATGCGTTTAGACCGCAAACTGTGAATGATATGCTGGATGCATTTGACATTTGCAGGGAAAGACAAGACATAGGTGTAGTAGTGCTTACTGGAGTTGGTGACAAAGCTTTCTGCAGTGGTGGTGACCAAAATGTAAAAGGGATTGGAGGCTATGTAGATGACAATGGGGTACCGCGATTAAACGTATTGGACCTGCACAAAAAAATACGCAGCCTGCCAAAACCAGTGGTAGCCATGGTAAATGGCTATGCTATAGGAGGCGGACATGTGTTGCATGTAGTTTGTGATTTAACTATAGCGGCTGAGCATGCCTTATTTGGTCAAACAGGCCCTAAAGTGGGCAGTTTTGATGGTGGCTTTGGAAGCAGCTATTTGGCCAGACATGTAGGTCAAAAGAAAGCCAGAGAAATTTGGTTTTTATGCCGTCAATACACAGCTGCAGATTGCGAAAAAATGGGATTGGTAAACAAGGTGGTGCCCTTTGAAATGCTTGAAGATGAAACAGTGGATTGGTGCCAAACCATGATGGAGAGGAGCCCTATGGCCTTAAGAATGTTAAAACGTGCATTCAATGCGGAATTGGACGGACAAACTGGATTAATGGAATTGGCTGGTGATGCCACATTGCTCTATTATTTAACCGAAGAAGCACAAGAAGGCAAAAAAGCTTTTTTGGAAAAAAGGAAACCCGATTTTCAAAAGTTTCCCAAATTTCCTTAAAACAGCGGCATTTTGTGGCTTGAATACAACAGTTTTCAGCCAAAAACATGTAATTTTGCGCCCCTAAAACACCCTATATAATTTACACAATGTCTAAAATAAAAGTAGCAAATCCGGTAGTAGAGTTGGATGGTGATGAAATGACCAGAATTATCTGGAAATTCATTAAAGATAAATTGATTCTTCCTTATTTGGATATCGATATCAAATATTATGATTTGGGAATGGAATACCGCGATGCTACAAATGATCAGGTAACTGTAGATGCAGCGGAAGCCATAAAAAAATACAATGTTGGCATTAAATGCGCCACAATTACCCCTGATGAGGCAAGGGTTGAAGAGTTTCATCTGAAACAGATGTGGAAGAGCCCAAATGGAACCATTAGAAACATTTTAGATGGTACTGTTTTTCGCGAACCTATTGTGTGCAGCAATGTGCCCCGTTTGGTACCAAACTGGACGGCTCCAATTTGCATAGGCCGTCATGCTTTTGGCGACCAATACCGCGCTACTGATTTTGTAACAAAAGGCAAGGGTAAGTTAACTGTTAAGTTTGAAGGTGAAGACGGAACTACCCAAGAGTTTGAAGTATACAATTTCAAAGGCGATGGTGTGGCTTTGGCTATGTACAATACAGATGAAAGTATTCGTGGCTTTGCACAAAGCTGCTTCAACATGGCTTTAACCAAAGGTTGGCCTTTATACCTTTCTACCAAAAACACCATTTTGAAAAAATACGATGGCCGCTTCAAAGATATTTTTGAAGAAGTGTACCAAAATGAATTTAAAACCAAAATGGATGCTGCCGGCATTACATATGAGCACCGCTTGATTGACGACATGGTAGCCAGTGCATTAAAATGGAACGGAAACTTTGTATGGGCTTGCAAAAACTACGATGGTGATGTACAAAGTGATACTGTTGCACAAGGTTTTGGTTCATTGGGTTTAATGACCAGTGTGCTGGTTACGCCTGATGGAAAAACAGTAGAAGCAGAAGCGGCACATGGAACGGTTACCCGCCATTACCGTATGCACCAGCAAGGTAAAAAAACCAGCACCAATCCTATTGCCAGCATCTTTGCTTGGACCCGTGGTTTGGAACACAGGGGCAAATTGGACAACAACCAAGAGCTTATTGATTTCTGCAACACCCTAGAAAAAGTATGTGTGGATGTGGTAGAAAGTGGCCGCATGACCAAGGATTTGGCAGTTTGTATTTATGGCAATAAAGTTGCCGACGACCAATATTTGCACACTGAGGATTTCTTAGAAGCCCTCAATAGCGAATTGGCAGCAAGATTGGGCAAACAAACAGCTTGATAAATAATGTTAAAATAAAAAGAGAGGGCGGCCAATGGCCGCCCTCTCTTTTTATAGGCTTATATTAATAATCAGCAATGTACACTTTGCCCTCTCCTACCCAACCTTGAAGTTTTACCAAGGCTGAAGGGCTTAAATCGGCTTCGCGAATTTTGATCTCATACAACTGCTCAATTGAGCCCAATTCTTTGCTCAATTTAATGTTTTTATTCCCCCGCAAATCCAGGTAGCTTAGGGCTTTCATTTTGCTTATACCTTTAGGCAATTTCGCAATTTTATTGTCGTTGATGTTTAAATAAATCAAGGACTTCAATTTTGTAAGGTCTTTAGGCAAAGTAGTGATTTGATTATAGCTTACGGACAAGTCATACAAATTGTACAAATTTGATATTCCATCAGGCAAAGATTTTAACACATTGTAACTGAGGTTAAGCACCTGCAGTGCGGTGATTTCATAAAGTGATTTTGGAATGCTGGTTAAACTATCGCCAGAAAGGTCCAAATAGTTTAGTGAAACCATTTTATTGATATCGTTGGGCAATGCTTTCAGATGGCAATAAGGCATACGCAAACTAT
>JADYZD010000237.1 GCA_020853295.1 Bacteroidia bacterium
ATACTTTTGATTCAATCACCATTAAAAAAGACCTACCTTCATTATTCTTGGGCAATGACACATTAGGCTGTTACAAACAAAACCTACATCTGAAACCCCAAATCGCCAATTTTACACCCCCATTAAAATACAAATGGACATTGAACAAAATAGTGTTAAGCGACACATCATCCCATTTAGATTTGCAATTTCAAAATAAAAAAGATACTGTATTTCTCAGAATAGATGATGCAGATGGATGCAATGTAACTGACCAAATTGAAATTACAGGTCAAAAACTACCCATCACCTACTGGAAAACCAATGGATTAGGGACTTATTGTGCAGGAAATAAGGACTTGGATTTGGACCCATATTACTATGCTCCAGAAGTCAAAAATGTTTCTATTACTGCAACGGATAAAGATATTGTTAAACAAAAAAACAACAAGTGGGTAATTGAATTTCCTACAGCAAATAATTGCACATATTCACCAGATGGAAAAGAGCTCCCCCTATACATCAGCGGCATGGATAGTGCGGGTTGTTTTACCTTAGATACTGCTACTATTCTCATTCATTGCAATCCAGAATACCAATTAATTTCCAGATATATTTGTCAAAGCGCTGCCAATAGATACCCATTAGAAAATCTCAGCAATTCATATTATCAGAAAGATGGTTATAATTATGAGTGGAAATTGTTAAATTTTCCATTGGGGATTGATCCCCAAAAAAAACTGGTAAACAATTCTAATTTAAACAAAAACTGGGATTTTTTTACAGGCAATTATCCCGACGAAGATGAATACGGGATCTATGAATTGTCTTCTTGCAAGGTACACGCCAACAGTGGTTGCAAAACATGCGACACCAGTAAAATAACCTTATCTGGAACCCCTGTTTTCACATTCAACAGCCCTGGGTTTTGCTCTAAAAATACCAAAATAGATTTATGGCCACTGATTACACAAAACAATAAAAAATACACCGATAGTTTGGCAAATATTTCCATCATTTCCTTAAACAATGATACAAATAAAACTACCTGGGGAAATGCAAATGTGCAGCAATCTAGATGGTTTTTAACAGGATCAAAAGTGGGAATTTGGAAATTCTTAATTGTTGCTAAAAATGATTCTTGTTCCACAACAGATTCTTTTAGCATAGAAATCAACCACTCCCCCATTTCTAAATTCAGCAGCAATCCCAAAGACACTGCCACCATTGACAATCCAAAATTTACGATGGTCAATAACAGTAGCATTCCAGACAACACCAACTTGACATTTATTTGGGATCCAGGCACCGGCATTTTAACAGATAGAACTACTACAACCAACCCTACTTTCTATTACGCAGCAACGCCAAGCAATTACACTATTTTGTTGGTTGCCACATCTGAAAACAATTGTTCGGATACTTCATATCAAAAAGTAGTATTGGTTGAAAAGAATACAAAGTTCATTGAATTGGAAAATGATGAGATGAGAATAAACAATCAATTCCAGCTTTTGAATTTTGATTTTAAGACCATTAAAACCCATGTGCATTCAGTATCGGGTCAGCTCATCAGTAGTTCTCGAAATAATGAAAAAATCGCAGTTCCAAATGGCACTTATTTGTTTACCATAGAGGTGATAGGATTGGATGGGAAAACCTATTTTGCAAGAGGAAAAAGATCTATCATCAATTGACATCCTGTTCAATTCAGTATCAGAATGAAACGCTTTATTAAGCCAGTTTATACTGAATAATTTTCTATATTTGTATTGATAAAAATTTACCCATAAAAATGCTCAAACAAAAATACCCCCTGTTTGCATTGCTTTTCTTGTTCACTGCATCAGCATTTGCACAATATACGGCAACCCCTCACTTGCTTAAGGACATCAACACCCTGCCTGCGAATTCCAATTTTGCGAAACCGATTGAATTTAATGGCAAACTCCTCTTTAGCGCAAGAGATTGGCGATATGGTGATGAACTTTGGGTTTCAGACGGAACGGCCAATGGCACAAGCTTGCTCAAGGATATCAATCTAGGGTTTTCCAGTTCCGATATGAGTACACCTGTTAAAATCAGCACAGGTATTGTATTTGCCGCGAGCACTGCAACAAATGGTTATGAATTGTGGATTTCAGATGGCACCAGCAACGGTACAAAATTGATCAAGGATATTGCACCAGGTGGCAAAGATGCCATTGGCGAGGTCAAAATGGAGGTATTGAATAATAAAGTGTTTTTTAAAGCCAACCCCAATGATGGAACTGGAGAAGAACTGTGGGTAACCGATGGCACAGAAAATGGCACACAAATGATTAAAGACATCAATTCTGGTGCACTAAACGCAGGCATTACCAATATATATCCCTATAACGGGTACATCTATTTCGGTGCCACCAGCATCGGATTTGGCAACGAACTCTGGCGAACCGATGGAACAGCACTAGGCACCACATTGGTGCGGGATATTTATGTTGGTAGCACTGGCGCTACACCTACAACTTTTGTAGAAAACAACAACCTCTTGTACTTCTTTGCCGATTCTTTTACAGTAGGCAGAGAACTTTGGGTTACCGACGGCACCTCAAACAATACCCGCAGAATTGCAGACATTTATCCTGGCCCAAACTCACCTGGCGCTTCGGTGGCAAAATCATTTAAATCCAAAATATATTTTAGGGCAAATTCAGGTGTTGGGGGATTTGAATTGTACGTGTCCGATGGCACCAAATCAGGAACCAAAATTTTAAAAGACATCAATCCGGGCAACACCAGTTCTACTCCCGATTTTTTAACAGAACACAATGGTTACCTCTATTTTACCGCAAATGTTTCGGGCAAGGGCCAGGAAATGTGGAGAACCGATGGTACAGATACCGGCACCCAGTTGTTTTATGAATTTATCACAGGCAGTGCTTCTAGTAGTCCCAACAATTTTATTTCTACCCCAAAAGGATTGTTTTTTACAGCCAGAAGCACTGCTCAAGCTAGGGAATTGTATATCACCAATGGCA
>JADYZD010000238.1 GCA_020853295.1 Bacteroidia bacterium
AACAAGTAGAAAACGGCGTAACCTACACATGGGTATTTGATGGCGGTGGAACTCAAAAAGGAGGTACTACCAGCTACAACTTCCAAGAAGATGGTAGCTACCAAGTAACCATGCGTGCAAGAGTAGATGCAACCGGTTGTGAGTGCACCAAAACCAAAATGGTGGTAATGAGCCGTGGCGCTGCACAAGATTTGGAGAACAGTGGTATCACTATGTTCCCGAACCCAAGCACAGGATCATTCAGCATTGCATTGACCGAGAGCTTCGGCACAGAAGTAACAGTAGAAATCATGAGCATGACCGGCGCAGTATTGAGCAGCAGCACAGTATCAAACACAGGTCTAATCTCGATGGAAGCTGGTAACTTAAGCGATGGTGTTTACGTAGTACGCGTAAGCAACGGTAACCAAGTGGCTACCCGCAGATTGACCATCCGCAAATAAGAACCATCACATTTAGTGAACATTTTGAGCCCCTGCACCGCAAAGTGCAGGGGTTTTTGTTTGGATTCAACCCATTCAATCTTATTTTTGCCACAAACCATGCTCGAAACCCAAATCAATAATAGGATTGGATACATTACCCTAAACAATCCAGAAAAACGCAATGCACTTGGGCCTGATATGGTAAAGGCGCTTAAGGAGGCCATTGGTCTTTTTTTGAACGATGCAGAAATTAGGGTAATTGTTCTCAGGGCAAAGGGTCCAGCATTCTGCTCCGGCGCAGATTTGGGGTATTTGAGCCAAATACGAGATTTTTCATACCAAGAGAATGTTGCTGACAGTCAATCATTAAGGGCTTTGTTTGACAAGATTTACCACGGAAATAAAATCTTTATCTCTGAGGTAAATGGTCCTGCACTTGCTGGTGGTTGTGGCTTGGCCACAATTTGTGATTTTTGCTTTGCAACCCCTGAATCTTCATTTGGATATACAGAAGCCAGAATTGGGTTTGTACCTGCCTTGGTAATGGTGTATTTGCGCCACCGAATTTCAGGCAACCATTTGCGTGATTTGTTGCTCACTGCGCGCATTTTAAAGGCTGATGAAGCTGCTGAAATACAATTGATAAACAAAGTGTTGCCCCTTGGTGAATTGAGTGCCCACGTAGAGGCATTTGCAGAGAATGTTGCAAATACCACTTCAGGCTCTTCTGCATCGTATATCAAATCATTGTTAAGGCAATTGCCAGGACTGCCTTTAAATGAAGCCTTGGATTTGGCAGCTGAGACCAATGCCGCAGCCCGCAAAAGCGAGGATTGTATTAAAGGGATTGATGCTTTTTTGAATAAAGAGAAAATACAGTGGTAAACATCATCGATACCCATTGCCACATCTATTCAGAACAATTTGAATTGGATGTGCATGAAGCCATAGCCAATGCCGGCCTGAAAGGGGTGAATAAAATACTCATGCCCAATGTCGACGAAGCATCGGTAGCAGGAATGATGCAGTTGGCCGAAAAGTACCCGCATATCTGTTATCCCATGATGGGCCTTCACCCGTGTTCTGTTGAACCTGAGTTTGAACAAACATTAAATGGTTTATTGGCACTATTTGAGAAACACCACTTTATTGCAGTAGGAGAGGTGGGGATAGATTTGTATTGGGACAAAACAAGTTTGAAACGCCAACAAACAGCTTTAGAAATTCAAGTTCAATTTGCCATCAACCATAAATTGCCATTGGTGCTGCACACCCGCAGCGCCATGAATGAAGTGCTGGAAATCTTGGAACAATATAAATGTCCAGAACTCAGGGGTGTTTTTCATTGCTTTAGCGAGTCATTTGAGCTCACGCAGCGCATCGCTGACCTGGGATTCTATTTTGGAATTGGCGGGGTACTTACCTACAAAAAATCAGGTTTGGACGAAGCAATTAAGCACCTGCCCTTAGATAAAATTATCCTAGAAACCGATGCGCCGTATTTGGCTCCAGTGCCATTCCGAGGAAAAAGAAACGAACCTGCTTATGTTTGGCATGTAGCCCATAAAATGGCAGAAACACTCCAAATGTCAATAGAACAGGTGGGTGAAACCACCACAGAGAATGCCAAAAGGCTATTCAGCCTGGATTAAGATCGATAACAATCAACAAAGTTGATTGCCAATTCGCTTACTTCAAAACCATGTAAATATCAGTTTGAACCTTGCTCCAATCCCCGTTTGTGGATTTAGGGTCGGTAACATAGTGTTCAACTGAATAATCTACATTCAGTTTGTTAGCAGCTGCATAAGACATGATAGACATATATGCTTTTTGCATATCTTGGTAGGGTCCAAAATAGCTTACTTTCAATGCTTTTCCGCCCACAGTTATGCAATTTACAGCGTCTGCACTGGCAGCAGTTTTGTCTACATCCATGCCTGTATTGATGTCTCCTTTGCTCATGGTCTCATCTACATTTCTATAAACACAATAAGCATGGTTTTTAGATACCAATTTGTTTTTTCCAATGTAAGCACCCACTGCTCCGTATTGCTCGCCATACCACTCTGGGGTTAAGGTTTTAAAGCTTTTGCCTTTCACTTCGGTAGTGGCCAAAATGGTGCTGGGCATAGCCACTTCTTCAACTTTATAGGCAGCGTCTGCGCTTGGGCCTCCATTTGCAGGGCCGCTTTCTGCCAATTTTTTCAAAGAGTTTAGGCCTTCGGTGAATTTTTCATCCATCATTTTTTCGGCACCGAAAATGGTTCCCATCAAGGCTTCCATAAATCCGTTAATACCTGTCATGTTTTGGGTCATAATTACTTTGCCATCTTCTCCAGTGAGTTTGTACCCAATTTGGGCTTTTGATTGCCATGGTTCTTTAAACTCTAAAGTCATGCCCACACTGTCGTTTTCGGCAGTATAGTTTATGGTTTGAGAGCCTTTTCCTACGTTTTCATTTCCGATCCAAGAATATACAGCACCTACTTGTCCATCATTCTCAGGAAATGATTTTTTCATTGCGGTGTCAAGGCTGTTCCAAGGGCTCCATTTGTCGGCATTTTTAAAGTTGCCAATCCAACTCCAAACTGCAGCTTTAGTGGCTTTTATTTCTATGGAT
>JADYZD010000239.1 GCA_020853295.1 Bacteroidia bacterium
AGGGGGCACCCAATAGGGCAATATCCACTGTCATCAATCCAGAACTTGGGTTTGGTGCCATTTTCAATTGGTTTTGCACCTCATTATCAGAAAGCGGAAATTCAATGGAGATTAAATTTGGCGCGGTAGTATCATCACTCCCACCGGTATTGGAGGCGGTAAGGCTCACGGAATACAATCCTTTGTCTAAAAATACAACCACTGGATTTCTGCTTGTGGCGCTGGTATTCTTCACATATTTCACACCGGCACTTGGGCTAAATTGCCATTGAAATCCCTGAGCAAACGGTGCTGTTCTGTCTGTAAAACTGAAAGTATCGATATTTACCAAACCTGAAGTTTTTGACACAGTAAAACTGGCCCGTGGTTTTAAAGGATTTCCCAAACCATTAAAAGCATCTCTAAAAAATATTTGGGCGGGCGTAAATGTGTTTCCAGTTTCAGTTCCAATTATTTCCAATACAGGAATTTTTTCATCAGCACTGAGCCACCTATAAATTACTTGTTTTCTAGGGAAAGGCACATTGCCAAATGAGGACAAAATAGAATCCACTTCATCTATAATTACTTTTACACGCAACACACTGTTATAAGTTTTGTAAGGTGTTTTAATACTGCCCCAGCCATCTACTTTGTTAATGCGGGTGCCTTTTTGCACTACCGAAAACAAGGATTGACCTGGTATAGAAAATTTAAACCGAAACGTACTTACATCCGAGTCATTGTAATCTAGGGGAAACTGATAAATTTCATCTTCATCGGTATAATTTGATGCCAAAGGCACACCAGAAAAAGAATATCCCAAACCTTCTGCCTTAAAAACTGATGTGTTTTTGGTATAAAACGAATAAATATTTTTAAAGGCAAATTGTCCAACACCAAAACTATCGGCAGTTTTTTGCCCAATTTGATTGAAAAAATAAAACAAATACGGAGTTTTATTGGCTGAGATGTATTCATACACATCTTGTCCATTGCTTTTTAAGGCACTATAATCCCAAGTTTGATTGGCCCCTTTTTGTCCCAAATTTAAGTTTAATCCTGTAGGATTCACTGTGCTGTAGCGCACAGTATCGCCCGAGGATGGCATAGAACTGCTGGTAATTTGGACTTGCGCATTTGCGCTACTGAAAAGGGCAAAAAGACAAAAAAACGGTAATGATTTCTTCATACTCATACAAAAATAATGGATTTCGATGAAGAACTTGTCTCCTCACAATCAAAATAAAAAGTTGCATTTTTGCACCGATGGTAAAGATACGCCCATTTCGTATTGAAGACAGTGCCAGTATACTGGAAATTTATGCGCCCTTTATCACAAATGGGGGCGTTTCATTTGAAACCACTGTGCCCACTTTGCCCGATTTTGAAATCCGGCTTAAGACTATTGCTGAGAAATACCCATTTCTGGTAGCTGAAATCGACGATAAAGTTGCGGGTTATGCCTATGCAGGACTGCACCGCGATAGGGAAGCTTATAAGTGGATTGTGGAAACCTCAGTATACCTGCATCCCGATTTTCGCAAACAAGGTTTGGGTGAACAATTGTACCAGCACCTTTTTGACATACTTCAGCAGCGCAACATTGTATGGGCATATGCGGGCATTACACAACCCAATGAATCCAGTATGGCGTTGCATTTAAAAATGGGATTTTCCGTTTTCGCCACTTACCTAAATGCAGGTTGGAAAAACGAACAATGGTACGATGTGGTATGGTTGAGAAAACCCATAAATCAGGCATCATCTCCCCCGCCTGAACCCATTTTCGGCCCGATGGAGTAATTCCATTTACCTTTTGGTGGTTTAAGGTATTCATGCATATATGCATGGTTTCAAATTTGAAATTGCCGGCAAAAAGCCTGCGGTATTTTTTTTGGCGTTTACTGCCATACGGTACTACCTTAGTGCCATGATTTCAAGGCGATTTCTGAGCACAATTATTACCTGTATTTTGGGGGTTTACAGCCTAAATGCACAAGGATTGTACACCGAAAAAAACACAGGACCATATGTGATGTTGTTTCAACTAAATACTGCCCAAGCCGAGTTTGCAGTTCACAATCCTTACAAGCTAGACACTTCATTCTTATATACCAATTTGGTGGGTGAAGTATCTATCGATAGTGGCATACCACTTTTTAAATGCCCCAATAACCCATATCCAATTAAACCCATTTCTTACGACAAACCGTACAAGTTACAAGGCCGCAATAACCAGCGCTGGAACCTTACCAGAAATGGTTATTTTATTGAAGTATGGGTGAATCATTTAAATCAGGCTTTTTATAAAATTATAGAAAACACGGTATTCTACCCATCGGTTGTACGCATCGGTTATGAAACATATGTATTTGTAGAAGACAGCGCAGGATTATCCTTGCTTGGCGCCACCGTGAAACTGGACACCACCAACTGCATTTATGACCCCAGTATTGGCGGTTATAAAATTCCTAAAAAAAATATTAGCGGCACATTGTTTATTTCCAAAAATGAAAATTTTACTTTTCATGCTGTAAATGGATTTTCAGATCCCAACAACAATGGCACGCCTCCAAGAGACAATTATGTGTATGACAAGAGTGGCACAAAAGGCTATCTTGTAACCAACAAACCCGTTTATAGAACTGGAGATACTGTATTTTTCAAAGCTTTTTTGGTAAATAAAAAGGCCAAACCATTGAAGCAAAAACTCATTGCACGGTTGTTTCAAAATAGCACAGGAAAAGCCATTGAACTCAACTTAAAACCCAGCCCCAAAGGCGCTTACAATGGTTGGTTTGTTGTGGCGGATAGTTTTAAAACCGATGATGAATTGGGACTGTATTTGCTCACAGAAAAACGCCAAGGAGTCATTTATAAATCTGTAAAAATTGAAAATTATGAATTAAATGATATTTCATTTACAACCAGGCAAAATAAAAATTCCTTGAGTCCGGGATCGGGAATAAGTATATTTGGCAATGCCCTGAACAAAGCCGGGCTTCCTTTACTGGATGGCAACATCAAGTTGGAATTGAGTTTAAATTCCATAAACTATGCAGCAGCAGATTCATGGCAAATTTCCATGGAAAAAATGCGGCATTTTTATTCCACTACTTTGCAAACAGACCCCAGTGGCACCACAGAATTTAAAATTCCAGCAGATATTTTTCCCGATATTAATGGTCAATATACTGGAATACTCACATTAACTACTGCAGAAAATGAAGTAAAACCCGCTTACATTTATTTCGGTTATGAAACCACTAGAATTACACAAGAAGCCAAAATTGAGAATGATACCCTTATTGTAAATAGTTTTTACAATATGCAACCGCAAAAAAGAAAAATGCGGATACAACTGTTTAGCAGGCACGATTTATTGTCAGACAGCAGCTATACAACACCTATAAAAATATATTTGGCGCCCAATTTGAATTTCGCAGTGGTGCTCAGAGGCGATACGCAAACTGCCACATTATATAGAACACAAATACAGCCAGAAATTAAAGGAAAAAGGACCCATGATTCTATTAAAATTGAATTCCATTCTAAGCCGGATATTCCGGTATATTATAGAATTTATAAAAACAATGAATTGGTAGCCTCTGGAAACGATACTGCACTGAATTATAAGGCTGCTGACAAAAGCAAACACTCATACCACTTGCAATACGGCACCTTGGCGGGAAAAGTTTCCAATCCGGAATTTTACAGCCAAAGCTTTCACCTTGCAGAAAAAGAACTCACTGTAAAAATCAACCAACCAGAAATTATTTATCCAGGACAAGAAGTGGCAGTAGAAATCAGGGTTACCAATGCGTTTGGCAAAGCAGCAAAAAAGGTAAACCTTACTGCATGGGCCATGAATACGCAACTGGAAGGAATCGAAAAACCAGATGTGCCGTTTATGGGAAAAATAAAAACACAAAAAGCACTGCCCATCTATTATTTTAGGGTATCCAATTTTGAGTATACACATTACAGCCCCATAAGGCCATGGCAATTAAATACCCTGAAATTGTATGAATATAAAAGATTTCATGTTGTATATCCTATAAATGGATTTGAAGTATTGTCGGACACAGCACCAGATAGCACAACACAAGTGACTTTTCTAAATTATTTCAGGGGCACCAATACCATTATAAAATATGTTAAATTTAATGATACTTTTGTTTATATCCACTCCACTACACCCAAGCCTGAAGTCATTAAAATCAGGCCGGGAACTTATGATATGACGGTAAGATTTCCAGGGCGTTTGGTGAATTTTAAAAATGTAAAAATTACGGCAGGGAAAAAGAATTTTGTGTGTTTTAATTTGGATAGTTTAATTGCAAAAAATGCGGGGGATACTGCTGGATATGCGTTAAATAGGTATTCCAAACAAGAGTTTGATGAGGTGATGAAACACAGTATGCTATTGCGTTTTGATTACTGGGTATCAGATACATTAATTGTAAAAGTAAATGGCAATACACAATTTGGAATACGGCCAGGTGGAATCACCAATGCCCTTACAAGTATTTATACTCAAAGACCCAAATACAATGTAAACAGCAGACAAACTGAGTATGAAAATATTCAAGGGTTTTATTTACTTGGGCCTTTAAATAAAGGCGATTTGGTTACTGTATCATGGAAAAATTCCTATTCACACGAATTTGTATTCGACCCAGAATACACCTATTCATTTACAGCAAAAGAAATGGTCACTAGGCCCAAAGAAGAAATAAGAAGCGGGCATCAGTATTTTGAATTTTACACATCACATTATTTTTCATTCCTCGATTTTTGGTGGAATCCAGAAAAAAAGCATGTTCCTGTGGTGCAAAAACCAGAAGAATACCAAAGAAATAACAGCACAGAATTGGCAGAATTTACTTATCAGAATTACACGCCAAATGTGAAAACTAAATTGAGTTATTTGCATGTTTTTTTACCCCAATATAGATACATTAAAAAACTATGGTTGTTTAATGTTAATGATAGCTCCCTGTCATTTTTAAATAATTATCCTTCCCAGGAAACCATTCCCGGCGCTGGATTGGAATCTTACAGACACGTTCAGGCGCATTTAACCCAAGGAAAAAGCAACCAATACTGGTTGGTTATGCAAGAAAACGACAGCAATTGGTTAGTGAAATCACTCAAAATAGATTCATCTATTTACATGCTTTATACATTTAAAAATAGTGACTTTAGAAAATTAAAAACCCGTGAATTTATTTTGTTTGACCGTATGGCAAAAATACTGGGCCGTCAGCCTTTCGCCGTTTTTGAAGATACCCCTACCATTAACAAGGATTTGAGTGTTTTAAAAATCAGCAGTAAAAATGGAAAAACAAGCATAGAAGGCACGGTTAATGGACCCGATTTAAAATATGTGGTAAACAATGCATTTGTGATTTTAGAAAGGAATGGGTATTTTGTTAAAGGAGCCGTTACCAATAGTGATGGGAGGTTTTTAATGGACAGTTTATTGCCTGGAAATTATATGCTAAAAATCAAAGGAAGTGACTACCATTATTGGATCAATTATGAAGTGAATTTAGAAAAGGGGAAAACACATTTGTTACACGTAAAAATGAAACCATATAGCAGGTTCACGTTCACGACTATGGATGAGAAATTAAATGCAAATTATGAATGGAATTATAGTAATAATTACATGTCCGATGGAAGTGCATCTGCCACAGCCCCTATGTCTTATGACTACACCGTTACAGAGGGCAAATCCATTCGCAGAATGGCTGCTATTAGTGCAAGAGGAAGGAAATTCAAGCAGAATGCACCTGATTTTGATGGGGATGGGGATGGGGATGACGCAGAGACAGCATACGAAAACACGGATGATGGTGATATATTCCAAGGTAATATTTCTTATAAAAAAGCACAGTCAAATTATCCTGGGAAATTTGGAGACAACAATACATCACAGGCAGACAGCATTATGATCAACAAAATGGCGGGTGATCCCAATGCAATAAGAATACGCCAGCGTTTTCAGGATCATGCCTATTGGATACCCAATTTAACGACCGATAAAACTGGGTTTGCTACATATGCAGTTCGCTTTCCCGATAACATTACCACTTGGCAAACATATGTACCCGCTATGGATGGCAAGCGACACAGTGGTTTGGGTGAGTTAACAGTAAAGGCCTATAAGCCAGTAAGTAGCGGTTTGGCAATGCCTTACTTCCTTACAGAAGGTGATGCATTTTACTTATTTGGAAGAATCAACAATTACACAAAATCTGGAGTTTCTGGTGAATACACTTTGTTCAAAGACAGTGTGGGAATTACCAAAAACATCAACATCCAATCCAGCTATAAAGATAGTTTACTGGTAAAAGCAGGCGATGCCGGTCAGCGGATTTGGTTGCAGAATGGATTTAGCATGAACAATGGTTACAGGGACATACAAAAACGTGAATTGTGGGTTATGCCCGCCAGTGTGAGAAGTGGTTATAGTAATTTTTTCTTGCTCAAAAAAGACACCATACTTAGATACAAAGGTTTTGCTGGCGATGAAAGCCAAACTGTAACTGTATACAACCAGCAATTGGCCATGTTGTTCGACCTTTTGAAAGAGAATGCATTTTCCATTTATCCCGATAACCAATCTATTGCAGATGAGTTGGACAAATTGCTGACTGAGAAATTGGTAGCCGATAAATTGGGATTTGTTTTTGAAAAAGACAAAGAGGTAAAAGAATGCATTAAAAAATTGAGAAATGCACAATCCAATGAGGGAACTTTTGGTATATTTAGAAGGGGAAAAGCAGACAAATTAATTACCACTTATGTAGCAGAAATTTTGTTTAAAGCACACAACATGGGTTATAACAACAATGCTTGGTTAAATGTGGCGCGGTATTATGAAAAATCGCTTCCCTACTTGTATGAAGAGCAGGCATTGCATGCATTATACAGTTTAAAAAAGATGGAAAGACAGGTAAAATATGATGATTTTTTACCCAGGATTGATGCAAATAAATTGGGCCTTACCGATCAATTAAAATACCAAATACTGCTTACCAGATTAGAAAAGAAAGCCGATATTTCTGTGGCTACAAATCACTTAAAACCCAGCGCACAAGGCAATATTTCAGTACAAGAAAATAAGGATTATTTTTATAGGTACCACCCCTATTTTGACAACAGTGCCAATACCTATTTGGCTTGGGAGTTGTTGTATTTAAATTCTACCGAAAAAGAAGCACGCAATTTAATGTCACAATGGATGGCCAATGAAGCGGGGCGCAGCACAAGGAATATGGCCCGCAGCGCAAATATGTTGCTCTTGGATGCATTGGCTACCGAGAAAGGAGCAGCATTAAAACCAGAAGTAACTATAAATGGCATGGCCATATCTGCCCAAGAATTGCCCAAAACCATTTCCATTAAAAACACCGATACCTGCACCATTGCGCACAAAGGAGCCCCAGTATATGTGCTGCAAAACAGGCATTTCAAAACCTACAATCCGGTTTCGGATACGCAAATGTTCCGATTGACATATAGCCTAGACAGCAACCGAAATTTAACCTCAGGTGTAATGGCTCCGCTTAAAGTTACAGTGACATCGATGAGCAGGCAAAGCAATGTGATTTTGGAAATTCCGATTCCCGCTGGTTGTGTAGTGGCTTATAAAATTCAAAATGAAAAATGGTTTGAAGCCCAGCGCGAATATGGATATGATAGGGTTTACATTTACTTGGATGAGTTGCCATTTGGTATTCACGATTTTAATTTACAGTTGTTGCCCAAATTCAGTGGTAACTTTAACATCCCACCAGCAAGAGTTGCACTGATGTTTTATCCAGAACAATCGGCTTATACAAGCAAGACAAATGTGGTGATAGAATAGGTAAATCATGAAGTAAAAGCAGATTGGGTTTCAAAACAAATCTGTGTAAACGGCTGCATTTCCTGCCTAAAAAAAGGGGCTATTCACTTATTTATTAATAAATTATGAAATCTCATTTTTAAGCTCCACAAAAAATCGCGAAATTTGCAGCATATGGAATTTCGCTGGAGTGCAAAAGAATTGCCAAATGAGATAAAGATAAAGGCGCTTGCAGATTCCTTTAGCATAAGTAAGCCTTTGGCAGCAATACTCTTACAACGGGGTATTGAAACGCCTGAGCAGGCCGATTTGTTTTTTAATCCCAAAATTGAACACCTGCACGACCCATTTTTAATGCAGGATATGGAAAAAGCGATATCACGGATTGAAAAGGCCATTGCAGACAAAGAAAAAATCATCATCTACGGCGACTATGATGTAGATGGCACCACAGCTGTTTCTACAGTGTTTTCCTATTTCCGCAACTTTAACCAAAATATGGAATATTATATTCCCGATAGGTATAAAGAAGGATATGGTATTTCAAAAACCGGTATTGATTATGCTGCAGAGCACGGATTTAAATTAATTATCGCACTGGACTGTGGAATTAGAAGCAATGCTTTGGTGGATTATGCCAGCAGCTTGGGCATAGACTTTATCATTTGCGACCACCATTTGCCCGGTGAAGAAATTCCTGCAGCTGCTGCAGTTCTTAATCCCAAAAGAAACGACTGTAGTTACCCCTACAAAGAATTGAGTGGAGCAGGTATTGGATACAAATTGATTCAGGCTTATTCTGAGAAAAATGGATTGCCACCCAGCACCCACGAAGAATATTTGGATTTGGTGGCAGTGAGCATTGCCAGTGATTTGGTGGATATACGAGGTGAAAATAGAATACTGGCTTTTTTTGGTTTAAAAAAATTGGCAGAAAATCCGGGCATTGGTTTACAAGCCTTAATGGAGGGTACTTTGGCAAAAACCGAATTCAGCATTATGGATGTGGTGTTTGGCATTGGCCCTAGAATTAATGCAGCCGGCAGAATTGCAGATGCCAATGCAGCAGTAAAAATGCTCATTGAAAAGGATTTCAATACTGCCCACAAGTTTGCCAGAGTGCTGCACGACCGCAATCATGAACGCAAAGGATTGGACAGTGATATTACTAGAGAAGCCATTTCTATGGTTGAAAACAGCCCTACCCTGCAATCCAAAAGCAGTACCGTATTGCATGGTGAAAACTGGCATAAAGGTGTAATAGGAATTGTGGCGAGCAGGCTGGTAGAACAATTCTACAAGCCCACCATAGTTTTTTCAATTTCAGATGACATGCTCACAGGTTCTGCTCGAAGTGTGAAAGATTTTGACATTCACGAAGCAATAGGCTCTTGTGGCGATTTGGTAGACCAATATGGGGGACACAAATATGCCGCTGGGCTCTCTGTAAAACGTGAAAACTTTGATGCTTTTGTTGAACGGTTTGAACAAATCGTTAGGGACAATTTGCATGATGACAGCAGGGTGCCAGAAATAGAATATGACTTGGAATTGCAGCTTAGTGATATCAATTACGAAATGCTGAATTCACTTAAGAGAATGGCACCATTTGGACCTGGAAATATGCTGCCGGTATTTAAAAGCACCGATTTAAACTGCAACGGCTCTGCTAGGGTGCTTAAAGACAAACACCTGAAATTGTCATTCAATGTGGGCGGTAATTTTTTGGATGGAATAGGTTTCGGACTAGGTTATCAAATACCCATGGTGGTGAACAATCAAAAATTCAGTGCTTGTTATTCCATAGAGGAAAATACCTTCAATGGCCGCACTTCTATTCAATTGAGGCTGCGCGATATCAAACAGGAATAATATGAAAAGGCGGGGATTTTTAGG
>JADYZD010000240.1 GCA_020853295.1 Bacteroidia bacterium
ACCGTTCCCAAGCCTGATGATATGAAAAAAGCTACCCCGGAGTCTTTTAATCCGTGATTTCTACCATTCCTCTATAGGAATTCTGGCCGCTTTCTGCTTTCAATAAATAAATTCCTGCACCGAATCCCTTACTGTTAATTTCTGCAGTATTGCCTTGCAACTGGGTTTTGTATACCAATTTTCCGCCCATGTCGTAAAGTGAAACTGTATAAGGCAATTGGCTTTCTGGCAATTCAATTTGGAATTTACCAGCATTGGGGTTGGGGTAAATCCTCACATTTTCATGCTTAAATGCCGCTATGGGTGTGCGGTCCATGCGCACTTGTTTGGTCACACAACAACTGCAACTGGTACTTCCAAATTCAGCACACATGGTTACGCTATAACTACCATCGGTTTGAAAATTGTACCGCCCAGTATCTTGGGTTTGAAAGCCGGAATTTTCAAAATTCCATTTATAGGTAACACCAAACTGTTGTCCCAATGCCCCAGTGCTGGTGTTTTTGGGAATGCATTTCATACCATAATAACCAAAGCCATAGTCAGGACTGGCTTCAAAATCACAGGTTCCGGGTAATGCGTTTACGGTTACTGGTTTAACAAAGCAAGTTTTACAAGCACCGTTTACATCGGCACAAAGGGTAACGTTGTAGGTTTTGGTAAGGTTGGTTAAATATTGGTAAGAAGGGTCAGATTTGTCTGAATTTGAAGCATCTCCAAAGTTCCAATCGTAATTTACTGAGCCTTGGGCCCATGTGGTGCCGTTGTTAAAGTTCACTTTGGAACCATAACAAACCGGACTGTTATCTGTAAATGCCACTTTGGGCTGGGTTTTAACCGTAAGCAATTTGGAAAGGCTGTCTTTACATCCATTGCTTAATGAGATAATAAGTTTTACATTTTTGTCACCAATAGTTTTCCAAAAATGATATGGATTTTCTGCAGTAGCAGTTGTTCCATCGCCAAATGACCATTTAAAAGATGGGGTAGTGGCTGGTACAGGTGGGGTTTGGTTTTTAAAGGTGGTAGAATCTATAGAACAAGCTTCAGAATGTAAAAAATCAATTGCAGGTGATTGTTTTAAACTTAGTGTTTTTGTAACCGAATCCTTACAACCCAAGTCAGAAATCAAGAGCAGTTTTACAGAGGCCGATCCCAAAGTTCCAAAAGTATGGCTGGGCTCAAATGTTTTAGAAGTTTGTCCATTTCCAAAATTCCAATAACTGGCAAATGTGCCGCTTGTCAATTTTCCTTTATTGGTGAATTGGATAACAGAATTGCTGCATTGCCCTGCAGGTGCTGAAAAATCGGCAACTGGAGTGTTGAATTGAAATGCTTTTTGGGTGATAGAGTCTATACAACCATTATAGGTAGTGTATAAGGTAACATTGTATTGTCCAGGAGCATTGAACTTTACAATTAAATCTTTTGTTGTGGCGGCGGGATAACCGGTAATCACCCATTTATTAGTTCCGCCAGTAGGGGTGGTTTGGTTGGTAAAAGTGCTATTCTCCCTTTCGCAGGCATTGGTTTTGGTAAAAGAGGCCTTGGGTTTTTGACTTACTGTAACATTGGCACTATCAGATTTTGTATAACCATAGGGCTGAGAATAAACTGTAAGTTTCACCTTATAAGTACCAGTAGCGAGGTAATTAAAATCAGGATCAGATTTATCGCTGGTATCTGCAGCCTTGCCAGTTCCAAAGTTCCAGTGGTACCTCATGCCACCACTTTTGATAGAACTTTTATTGGTGAAATGGGCGGTATCATTGCCACAAACGATGCTAGGTCCAGTAAATGCTGCTACAGGTATCGGTGCAATTTTCGCCATTCTGCAATTGGTGGTATCACAACCGTTAGCAATATCGGTAACTTTAATACAAACTTTGATTAAGCTATCCTCCAAATTGCTGTTGCTGGTTAAGAACTTTACATATTGATCTGATGTACTGATTGGAGAATAGTAAGTCCAGCCCGAGATAGAGGTGTTGCCAGGAACCGTAACTGCCCAAGCCGTTGCTGTCCATTTTGTGCCATAGTCTACATTGGCGTATGCACGAGGTGCACTTAAGTAATAATAAAGTGGTTCACCAACAACAATAACATCAGGATTTGAATTGGAACTGTAGATGGCTTTTGTGGGTTGAGCACCAGGTGTGAGTTTTCCTCCTCCAGGAGCTGGATCTAAGAATGTGCTAAATTTAAGGGTGTCGTTAGAGGTATTGTCATCAGGTACATCCACAAATATGTTGATTTTTACACTGCCCCATTGATTTAGTGACATTGGTGTTGTGAATGTAATGGTGGTGGTATCATTGGGTGCCAATTTTTTGGTTACTTTTTGGCTTGTTTTTGTACTGTTGCCAACACTATAAGAAACATTAAAATTGGTTACAGTGTCAACATACAAATTTTGGATTTTTATACTCACTTTTTTCTGCAAACCAGAACACACTTTTGCGTTGATGCTAAATGGTGAACTCACAGCTTTTACATCTGCAATTTGCTCATAAGCACCCCTGTCACTGCGTTTTGAATTCCTGGGATTGCCATCGATATCCGTTAAATTAAAGGAGAGAGTAGTTACATTGTTTTGCAATTGCCATTGTTTGGGTTTAAAATCATTATTGCCAATATTCGTGAATTTTGGATTTATAAAACTTTCACCAGCACCTACACCTGTGAGCAAAATCCAATTTGCAAAATCACTCACACCTACTCCGGGTAAAAACCAAGTCTGTGAAGCCACATTTAGGATGTGATATGAATTGTTGTCCATCAACTTTACAGCACCACTGCTTGCAGCATCTACGCCTATAATTGAACCGGAATTGCCTTCTTTTAATGCGATGATATTTCCTGAAACAGAAATATCGGCTTGAAAATACGGGGTTAGAAACAGCCCGTTGATATCATAGGCGCCAGAAGTAATGGTAGTGCCATCTAAATATATCGTGTTTTGGTGTACATCACAATTGGTAGCTGTAGAATTAAAAGATGAACCTACAATGCCATAAATTCCATCTTCGCCAATATTATTGGCCACCAGGTTATTGGTGATTTCGGCACTTTCAAATTCTTCTAAAAGCATACAAAACATGTAACCACCGTTCTTACCTGTAATTGTATTATTTATAACTTTATTGCCTTTTATTTTCCAGTTGCTATAATTGGCGTAGAAAACATTGCACTCATAAAAAAAATTGTTGTTCTGAAAGGTATTGTTATTTGCG